>JBDNIB010000519.1:0-2521 GCA_041688535.1 Prosthecobacter sp. | reverse complement strand
GCTGGCGTCGTGCGCGGCCTGGAGTTCGAGGCGCAAGCGTTCGTATTCGCCCTGGTGGAAGGTGAGATCGGCGCCATCGAGCGTGGACTGCTCTGGCCCGGCGAGTTTACGAGCGATGAGGTCCGGCAGGTAGGAAAGACGGAAGGTCTCGTTCAGCGTCACCAGATTCGCCTCCACCTCGCCGGTGCGCATGAGCCAGATGCCCGTGAGCAGCACGCGATAGACATAGAGCAGCGGTTTCACCCGTCGCGGCGATTCCTTGGCGAACAGCTCCCACTGCGTCTCCGAAAAACCGGAGTAGTGATGTGAGTGGTGCCGCGTGATGCAGCCCTTCGCGATCTCCTTCAATTCCTCATGCTCCGGCGTGGTGTGGACAATCAGCGGCGAGTAGAGCTGCTCCAAGACGTAGCCGTTCTTCTTCAACAGCAACCCAAAGAACTTCTTCACGTCATGGGAGACGATGTCCATCTCCAACCCTTCAATCACGCGGCTGTCCTCGACCGTCTCATCCCGCACCTCCAGCCCCAGCACCCTCGGCAGCGGCAGCACATGCGCCCCACGCAAATCAAAGTCCGAATCCGGTGACGGAAAGCCATACAGATGCGCCCCACTGATCGTCGCAAACAGCAATGGATACGGCTGCGCGGCCGTGATGCGGTGGAGGAGCGGTGGGATGGTCATGAGGAGCTTTCCGAATAGCCACTGGAGCTGTGGCAAGCTGGCAGTCAATCGAGGGTTGCCAGAACAAGGCCAAGGGATAAAATCAGACCATGAGCACTTTGGTACAGATCGAGTCCGCCGTCACTGAGCTTCCACCACAAGATCAGTGGTCGCTGCTTTCATGGCTGCAAAGCCGCTTGAAATCGGCCCAACAGCCAAAGCCCCCCCACAAGCCCGCCTGGCTGGAGGACATTCGACACCTGCGAGAGTCCTGCGCCACCGGAGATCCTGGAACCTCCGTGGAGCAACTGGTTACCGAAATACGAAGCTGAAACCATGAGCTACTGGGCACCTCCGCGCTGGAAAAGCTCTACGTCCAGGAGGTGGACAGCGAGGTTTTTGAAGCTCCCGCAGCGACCGACCCGAATATCACGGTGAGTCAGACTGGCAGGCTTGAACTGCCAGCTGTGTTGAGACGCAGGGAGGCCGAGGGCGCGTTGAGTCCAGGAGCCACCGATACCATGCACAATAGGGAGCCTTAGCCCTCCGGGTCATCCAGGATGACTTGGAGCCGAGTGGCGAGTTCCGTGGAAAAGCGCATCGGCCAGCTTTCATCGATGAGGCCCACGGAAAGCAAGTCTCGCAGATGCATCCGGTCTTTGTCCCGGAAGGAAATCAGTTTCATGCGCACGAACAACTCTTGAGATGCCGCATACGCATGACTCATGAACGGATCATTACCCAGCCATGAGGACATCCCACGAGCAGTCGAGCGTTTTGTGAAGACGCTGGATGGTGGTGAGCAGGATGTTCAGTTCCCCGGCCTCGATTTTCTGGACGGTGCGCAGGTGCAGGTGGGTCAGCTCCGCCAGACGCTCCTGAGTCATATTCAGGGTGGTGCGCTGGCGGCGCACGGCAGCACCGAACTGGCGCAGGGCTTTCTGCTCTGGAGGTGTCAAAGGCACCCGCCACACGAAGCAGTTTTCCAAGAATGCGGAACGCCCCCAATGGGGCGTAAAATCATCATCGGGGCCGCTGACAGCTCCCTCGCTTCTCCGCTACCCTGTGCGCGACAATCGCTTTCGTTCAGCCGATTCATTCCAACATCCTATGAAACGCTTTCTCCGCACTTTTTGGCAGCCGCAGGCATGGGCCTGCATTCTCCTCGGCTTCATCGGCACAGCCTCCGCCCAGGTGAACAGCGGCAGCGATGGAAGCGACGGAGCCTTCAATCCCACGCAGAATGTCACCATCGACATGTCGCTGCGTCCCAGCGGCATTTACCAATACACCTCGGTGAACATTCCCTCGGGTGTGGCGGTGACCTTCACGCCGAATGCGAACAACACGCCTGTGGTTTGGCTGGTGCAGGGGGATTGTGTATCAATGGGATTGTAGATGTAAACGGTAAAGATGGCATTTGGGATGGGACTGTCGGAAGCGCAGGTTTAGGCGGCCCCGGTGGTTATAGGGGTGGAAATGCGGGAAGTAACCGAGCAGGGCAAGGACCGGGAGCCCCTGTTGTTCCTGCCGCGTTTCCGTACGGAGCTAACGCATCTTACGGGTCAGTAGGTGGTCAGTATACGGTAGAGGCTCTCCCAGGATCGATTTATGGAAATGCATTTCTAATTCCGCTTCTGGGAGGTTCGGGTGGCTGTGGCGGGAGTGAATCAGGATCTAACGCGAGCGGTGGTGGAGGTGCGATATTGATTGCTTCATCCGGTCTAATTACGATTCAAGGCAGCGTGCGCGCATCGGCAGGCACTGAGTATGTTGCATATAATTTTTCGGGATCAAACAGGGTTGTAGGAGGGGGCAGCGGTGCACTGCCATTTAGTTTAGAAGACACACTTTTTGATGG
>JBDNIB010000518.1:0-1881 GCA_041688535.1 Prosthecobacter sp. | reverse complement strand
CGCGTGTGCTGCCGAGGCGGCAGGGGAAGCATTTGCCGCAGCTTTCGTCGGCGGTGAACTGGAAGAGGTGCTGGATGTATTCGATCATCGGCATGCTCTCGGGGATGCTGACGACACCGGCGTGGCCTTTCATGAAGCCCTCATACTTGAACGATTCGAAATCGATCGTGAGTTTGCCAACGTGACTCATCGGCACGATGCCGCCGAGCGGACCGCCGATCTGGAGAGCCTTGATCTTCGTTTTGAAGCCGCCTGCCAGGTCGATCACCGTCTGTAACGGCGTGCCCATGGCAACTTCATAGATGCCGGGTTTCACGAAATGAGAATCGAGCGAGAGCAGTTTCGGCCCGGTGGACTGCGGGGTGCCAATCTGCGCGTAGCCTTTGCCGCCAAGTGTGAGGATCGCTTGGATGTTGGAGAAAGTCTCGACGTTATTGAGGATGGTCGGCTTGCGGAAGAGGCCCTCGACGGTCGGGAACGGCGGGCGCGTGCGCACTTCGGGGCGCTGGCCTTCGAGACTGGCGAGCAGGGCGGTTTCCTCACCGCAGATGTAGGCTCCCGCGCC
This sequence comes from Prosthecobacter sp., assembly GCA_041688535.1. GTDB lineage: Bacteria > Verrucomicrobiota > Verrucomicrobiia > Verrucomicrobiales > Verrucomicrobiaceae > Prosthecobacter. The sequence goes on along the minus strand of JBDNIB010000518.1, from coordinate 1,316 downwards.
TTTGATGGACTTCAGCGTGAAGTTGAAGCCGCTGCCGAGGATGTTCTGGCCGAGCAAGCCCGCTGCGCGGAGGTCTTCGATGGCTTCATTGATGATCGTGACGGAATCAGGATACTCAGCGCGAATGTAGAGGATGCCATGCTCAGCACCGGCGAACCAACCGGCGACCATCATGCCGAGCAGGACGCTGTGCGGCTGCTTCTCCATGAGGTATTTGTCGATGTAGGCCCCGGGATCGCCTTCATCGGCATTGCAGACGATGTATTTCACTGCGCCCTCGGCGGCACGGCAGCTCGACCATTTGAAATGCAGTGGGAAACCCGCACCGCCTCGACCACGCAGGCCGCTGTCCTTCAATTCAGCGCTGAGCGCGTCGCGAGTCCCTTCGGTGATCAGTTTCTTGAAGGGCGCGTAATAGGTGTCGATGCCGGGGAACTCGGCGGTGAGTTGCGCGGGCTGGAGATGCGAGACGACGGCGTAGCGGTCTTCCGAATCCCCCTTCCCGGTCTTCACCAGTTCGCCGAGTGATTCATCGCTCTGGCCGGAGTAGTTTTTGCCCTGGTATTGCAGCGCACCGCCTTCATGACAGCGACCGAGGCAGCAGATGTGGCCGATCTCGTCCTGCTTGAAATGCGTTTCCAGGGTGTGGTGCAACTTGTCCTGCGTTCCGGCGCACAAACAGGCGCTGCCGTTGCAGACGAAGACCTTCTTCCCTTCGTTTTCCTTTTTCAGGAAGTCGTAGAACGACACCGCGCCAAGCGTGATGGCATCGCCAAAAAGATGATCCTGGCCCATCTGATGGACGACATCATTTTTCTCGGCGGTGCCGGCCTTGTCGGCGGCATCGACCATGCGTTCAAAGACGTTCTTTTCGACGCCTTTGCGGAAGGAGAGAGCACTGAGATTTTTGGACATGCGGTTGTAAGGCCAGACTAACGATCAAACCCTACGAATGCACTCTCAAAATCGAGGATTATACCGCCTCGACAATGATCTTCTCTCCACGCACCTCACGCACCCGAACAACAGTGCCGCTTGGGACATATTCTCCCTCGGCCATCGCCTCAACCAACTGTCCTGCGAGTTCAACCGTGCCGTAGGGCCGCAAGGCACTGCGGGCCGTGCCGCTATCGCCCGGCTTGGCCCTGGCGGCGTCTCGCATGGCAGGCGTCTCGCTCAGGGTGCCGCCAGCGGCGGAATCCAAAATAAGCACGCGGAAAGGACGCAGCTCCGGCATCCACATCACCAGCAGCGTGATGACGATGGCCGCACCGCTGACACCCAGGGCAAAATTGCGGAAGCCCACGGCGTAGGCG
>JBDNIB010000517.1:0-3298 GCA_041688535.1 Prosthecobacter sp. | reverse complement strand
TGCGTGTAGATGAGCACCAGCAGCACGGTGCCGACGTTGTTCAGCAGCAGGGCGTCCGCAGGAATGATATGCAGCCAGGCCAGCAGACGCGTGAGCGGCCCTTCGGGATGCAGCAGCGACTTCCACGCAAAGATGCGGATAAGGAAATTCGACAGGAAGGGAATGACGACGAGCAGCAGTAGCAGTTGCCGCAATCGGGGGCCGACGCGGGCCATGTGAAAGGTCATGGGCAGGGCCAGCGCGAGGCAAACTAGGGTGGTCGCGCCGCTGAGCCACAGCGTGCGCCAAACGATGGGCAAATAGGCCGGATCACGCACGGCATGAAGCGTTTCCAGCGTCCAGCCGGCCCCGACGCCGCCATGCAGGTCCGCCGGGCGAAAGGCGGTGACGATGACCAGGATGGCGGGAATGATGAAAAACACCCCCAGCCAGGCCAGGGACGGCAGCGTGAGCAGCCATTGCCGCGAGTGGATACGCGCCGCTTTCATGCGCCTGCCTCCAGCATCACCACGCGGCCTTCATCGGGATGAAAACTCATCCACACCTGCTGCCCGCGCTTTGGCTCAATGTCGCCGCCGCTGAACCGGCTGCGCTGAAGCTGGGCGATGATGCGATGCTCCCCGGCACGGATGCGGTAACGCGTATGCGAGCCGAAATACGCGCTGTCCTCGACAGTGCCCTGGAAAGCATTCACCCGATCACCGCTGGTCGGGCGTTTGAGCGTGAGGCTGATTTTTTCCGGCCGCACCATGAGGCGCAGCGTCCGGTGGGAGGAATTCAGGCCCTTGCTGCTCACGAGCGGACTGCCCAGCCCCTCGACCATCACACGCACGAAGCCTTCGTGCTGAAACTCGACGGCGGTGCCGGTGAAGAAGTTCGCATCGCCAATGAAGGTGGCGACAAAGCTGCTGCTCGGCGATTCGTACAACTGCTCGGGCGAGTCAACTTGCTCGACTTTACCTGCGTTCATCACCGCGATGCGGTCGCTGAGACTCATGGCCTCGCCCTGATCATGGGTGACGTAGATGAAGGTGGTACCAACCTGCTCATGGAGGGTGTTCAGCTCCATGAGCATGTGCTGACGCAGCTTCAAATCGAGCGCGGCCAGTGGTTCGTCGAGTAGCAGCACCTGAGGGCGGTTCACCAGCGCACGGGCGATGGCGACACACTGCCGCTGGCCGCCGCTGAGCTGGGCTGGCCGTTTTCGGGCATACTCCTGGAGGCGCACGAGCTCCAGTATGCGATCCACACCGCTGCGGATCTCCTCGCGCGGCCGACGGCTCATGCGCAGGCCGAAGGCGATGTTTTCCCACACACTGAGGTGCGGAAACAGCGCGTAGTTCTGAAACACGGTGTTCACCGGACGCCGCTCTGGCGGCAGCGCGGTGATGTCCTGCCCGCCAACGAGAATCCGCCCGCTGTCAGGCCGCTCAAACCCGGCGAGCATGCGCAGCAGGGTTGTTTTGCCGCAGCCGCTCGGTCCGAGCAACGAAAACGCCTCGCCCTGGGCGACAGATAGCGACACGTCCGCCACAGCCCGCAAAGAGCCGAAGGATTTGGAGACGTGGTCGATGACGAGAAAATCGTCCATGCAGGTTGGGCTGGAACTGTAGCCTGCAAACAATGGCTGTGGCAAGGAGCTTGCGGTATTCGCTGACAAGCGCGAGCTTTCCACGATGCCAGCCCGTTTTGAAATTTTGCGCCCCTTGGAGGAGAACACCGCCAGCACCCTCTTTCTCGTCCGCGACAGCAAGCGCAGTGCTGAAGTCTGCCTACGGCGCTTCAAAACCACCAAACCGGAGGAGATCGCGGGTTTAAAAGAGCTGTTCGCCCAGCTTGCCGCCGTGCCCAATCCGCATTTCGAGACGACGGCGGAGTTCGACGTGGACAAAGAGGGCTTCTACACCGTCAACACCGAACCGCCCCCTGGTGAGACACTGAGCAGCGTGCTAGAGCGCGGGCCGCTGACCATGACGGAGTTTGAAGTCGTGGCGTTGCAACTGCTGGAGGCATTGGACGTGCTGCATGAGCAGGCCATCGTGCATGGCAGCCTGCGCCCAGATGTGGTGCGTATCGCGGGCACCGCCGCCGCCAACTGGCGCGTGACGCTGCATGGCTTCGGCGAGGGCTTCGCCGCGCGCGATGACAGCAAGGAGGAACAAATCCGCGCCTACCGCTGCACCGCGCCGGAGCAGTGGCACGACGGCACCACCCGCCGCCGCACCGATGTGTATGCGTTGGGTTGCGTTTTGTATGAGGCACTGTCAGCACGCCCCCCTTTCGACGGCCGGGCCTTGAAGGAACTGCGGTTGAAACATCTCGGCCACGACCTGCCGCCATTGCAGAGGCTGGCCTCCCATGCACCCGGCTGGATGTGCGCCTGGGTCATGCACCTGCTAGCGGTGGATCCTGAACAACGCCCCCGCAAGGCAGCGGCGGCGCGCGAGATGTTCGAGCGCCGTGAAGCCCCCAATCTGCCTGAACTGCCACCGATCTCTGAGACGTCGGCCACTTCGCACACGCCACCGATCAGCCTGGCAGCCCAACCAGTTTCAGCACCCGTCGTGCTGCCGACAGTCCAGCCAGCGCTGCTGCATGCGACTTCCAGTACGATTCCCATCGCGGTGGGGCCGCACGTCGCCCCTAGCGTGACACGACGGCCAAGCGCGGCGGCGGTGCAACGGCGCGCCTACACCCCGCCACGCAAGCCGCCAACCGCACTGGCGCAGAACAAAAAACCCATGCTGATCGCCGCTGCCGCGATCTTGCTGATGCTGGCAATCTTCATTCTGCCGCGCTGCGGCCAGAAACAGCCAGCCCCCGTCAAAGGCAAGGGCAAGCCAGCGCAGAAGCAGAAATAGAGGCCGGTCAGCGTGATTGTTCAAAAGCATATGCCACGCGCAGGACAGTCGCCTCATCAAGCGCCTTGCCGACGATTTGCAGCCCGACGGGCAGTGCATTGCCTCCTATCTCGACAGTGCCGCAGGGAACGCTGATGCCGGGCAGGCCAGCGAGGTTGACCGGGATGGTGAATACGTCTTCGAGATAGGCAGCGAGCGGGTTGTCCTTCAATTCGCCAAGCTGATGCGCAGGCATGGGGCTGGTGGGCGAGACGATCACATCGACTTTTTTGAAAGCTTCCGTGAAATCATTGCGGATGAGGGTGCGGGCCTTCTGAGCGCGGATGTAATAGGCGTCGTAGTAGCCGGAACTGAGCATGTAGGTGCCGAGCAGAATGCGCCGCTTCACTTCAGGGCCAAAGCCTTCCGCGCGTGACTGGACGTAATGCGCCATCAAG
>JBDNIB010000516.1:0-6536 GCA_041688535.1 Prosthecobacter sp. | reverse complement strand
CGCGATCCACGTCCACATCAGGCGGCGAGACGACGGCAGCGGCTCACCACGCAGCGCCAGGGCCATTTCCCGCGCATTGACGAAACGTGATCGCGCCTTCGGTGCGCAGGCTGTGCAAATCACATCCTGCAGCCGTCGCCACATGACCAGATTCGTCCCGCTCGTAGCACAGGACGGCAGATCGGGAAAATCCAGCCGATCCTTCCCCGTGCTCGCCTCATACAGCACCATGCCCAGAGAAAAAATGTCTGAAGCCGCCGTCCCTGGCCCCTCGGGCGCCACAAACCCCTCCGTACCCACGAAACTGCGCTGTCCCAGCAGCGCCACCAGCCCGATGTCCGCCAGCCGCCCAATGCCGTCGATAAAAATCAAATTCGACGGCTTCACGTCGCGATGAATGAGTTGGTTGCGATGCAGATAATCCAGCCCCTCAGCGATCGTCATGCCCAGCTTGATGCACTGCTCCGCCGTCAGCCGCTTGTCCCGCTTCATCTGCAAGCCCAGCGTGTGCGGCACATACGTCTCCGCTTGGATGTCCCGCCCGCGCTCCAGATCATCCGCCAGCTCCATCACATAATAATAAAACCCTTCCTGGTCATTGCGCCCCACCTGTAGGACCGGCACCAGCGCCTCATGGCGGCGGGAAATCGGCTCAAACATCTTGATCGCCTCAAACTCACGCTCAAACGAGTCCGGCCGGTCATAATCTTCCCGCCACACCACCTTCACCGCGCGCAGCACCCCAGTTACGCTGCGTGCCAGCCACACCTCCCCGAACGCCCCGCGCCCGATGATGCGCAGCGTTTCATGATCGCGAATATCCGGTGGCGTGCGTGAAGAAGGCTGCATGAAGTGGATTGGAATAGACGAATTACACCGCAACGCCGCGCCGTTGTCGAGTTGCGAAGTGATGAAATGCATCTCTCGTGTCATTCTTTGCCACCTCATCCCAGTCTCCTTGCCGTGACCTCACAGCCCACCTTCTCCCTCCAAGATAAAACCATCCTACTTACCGGAGCAGCCGGCCTGTTCGGACGCGGCCTTGCCTCGGCACTCGCCGCCGCTGGAGCCACCGTCATCATCGCCTCGCGGAATGCGGAAAAATTGCAGGCCGTCGCAGATGAGGAAACCGCCCACGGTCATCGTGTCTTCGCCGAAGGCTTCGATCAGGGCGATGAAGCCTCCATCCTGGCCTTGCAAAGCCGCGTGGAGGCCCGCTTCGGCGTGCTGCACGGCCTCGTAAACAACTCCGTCCTGCGTTCCATGAAAGGAGCCAACGGTAGCGTCGCACAGTGGGAAGACTCCCTCCGCGTGAACGCCACCGGCGTCATGCTCATGCACCGTGTGTTTGGCAGGGCGATGGCCGACGCCGGTCGCGGCAGCATCGTGAACATCGGCAGTATCCAGGGCATGATCGGCCCCAGCTACGAGCTCTACGCCGGAACGAACATGGGCGACATGCCACCCGATTATTTCTTCCACAAAGGCGGCATGCTGAACCTCACCCGCTTCTACGCCGCGCTCTACGGCCCGCAAAGCGTGCGCGTGAACTGCCTCGCCCCGGGCGGCTTCTACAACAACCAGCCCGAGCCCTTCCTCTCGCGTTACTGCGAGCACACCATGCTCAACCGCATGGCCGACGACAGCGACCTCGGCGGTGCCGTCATCTTCCTCCTCAGCGAAGCCTCCCGCTACATCACCGGCGTCAATCTCCCCGTCGATGGCGGCTACACCGCGAAATAAAGTAATTCTTAGCTTTAGCTCGTGTTTGGGAGCTCACGACTACTTCAGCAGCTCCGCCACCGGAATGCGGAAGAATTTGTCCGTGCGCGACTGCTTCTTGTCCTCACCGCCGAGGCAATAGACGTGGCCCTCACACACCACCAGGCTCACCATCGCCGCATACGGCAGCGGTTTGGCCGGGGTGTAACTATCCGCCTTGACGTCATAGATGAACGCTTCCGTCCGAAACTCTTCCGCGTAACCACCCGCCAGGTAAATATGCCGCCCATCCAAGGCCACCGCCGACAAACCACGCACCGCAGCGGGAAGCGGACGCAAGGAGCGCCAGGCATTCTTCGCCAGTGAAAAAGCCTGCGCGGACTGCGTGTTTTGAATCTCTTTCGTCGGCTCGTCCCAGTTCAACCCGCCGAAGACGCACAATTCATCGCTCACCACCGCCGCACCGGCCGAAATAAAAGGCTTGCCGGGAAAATCCGCCAAACGACGCACCTGCCAGTGACCGTCGATCACCATCACCGCATGGGTCATGCTCTGCACGCCCGCCACATTCGCCGCATCATCCGTTCCGCCGACGATGATGAACTCGCCGCCAATGCTACCGCCTGCGGCCAGCACCATGGCGGACGGCAAATCCTTCACCGGCTGCAACGCCGTCTTGATCCCATCCACGATGGCCACCGCCTTCACTGCCTGCTTGCCATCACTGCCGCCGATGAACGCGAAGTTCGCCCCGTTTTGCAGTGGCGTGCCATAGGCCACTGGCCCTTCCTGCAAATCCTTCACCTTGCTCCAGGTCCGCGTCGCCGGATCGTATTCATGGATGGCACGCAGCCAGTTCTTCGTGCCGCCTTCCCAATTGGTGCCGCCCACCAGGACTATTTTGGTGCCTAACGCACCACAGAGGCCACCGCCATTCGGTTCCGGCAGCGGCGGCAGTTGTTCCCATTCCGCCGCTAGGCTGGGCAGCGTCATGGCAAGGCTAAGCAGCAGTAGTTTTGTCATCAGGGTCAGTCGCTCGTTCATAATGGTCAGTGTGGGGAGTTTTCCAGTCAGCGCGCAGGCGCACGTCATTGTTACCGCTCAGCTCTCCCGGCAGACTCGGCGGCGTGGGATCATCCGCCTTGCGCATCTCCCACCAGCACTGGCCGCAGTGGTTGTGCTCGTGATCCACCACAAAGCCCGCCTTCTGCATCAGCGGGCCGATCCAGCCCATGCAGTGGTCACAGTAGTCGCGGTGCTGCTGCAGGCCGTTTTGAATGAGAAACCCCTTCGACGGACACTGCTGCATGTCGATGCGATACACCGCGTCCGTCGCCGTCATCACATGCTCCGCCGCCTCCTCCGCCAGTGTGTGCTCCCAGTAGCTTCGCATGCCCTCGATGCCGTGATTCACGATCAGCTCTTCCGCATGCGTTTGCGAGTCCTGACTGATCGCCTCCAGCCAGTAATCCCGCACCAGCGCATGCCCGCCCAGCTCCTCCAGCCAGCCAAAGGTCCACTCGTAGTGCCCGCAGAAATCGTAGCAGCCCATCATGATGCCGTGGCGATGTCCTCCATGCGTTGAGATTCCGTGACGCCGCCGCGTTTCACAAACCGTTGCACGCAACTGCCGTTCCCGCCCTGCACCCGCACCGTCAGATCCGCCGGTGCCGCGATGGCCTCGCTCACAAAATGGCAGTGCTGGCAGAAAAATGGCACAATCTCGCGGCCCTGCGCCCGCAGGTGCTTGATCGCCGGACAAACCTTCACCCGGACACAAACCTCATCCGCCAACTCGCTCACCTCGACCTCCGCCCCCGGCTCCGCCGCGAAGAACGCCCGCCAATACGCCGCCACCGCCGGCAAGCCGCCCGTTCGCCAGCGTGTGCTGACTGGCGCGTAATACTGGCTCCCCAGCTCCTGCCAGTAACGCAGCAATCCCTCACGCCCGCAGCGATGGGCGATAAAACGAAACGTCGCATTGATCGCCGTGTAAAAATCCGCCGCACCCACCGGTTTCGTGTCGGTGTAAGGCAGGGGACTGGGTGCGGAGAGAGTGTCTGGCATGACCGTTAGGCACAGAAGCATTCGCTGCCAGCAGCCCCAAACTTTCCGAATTCCTCACTCGAATCCTCCAGGCCTGCGGCCCATGATAGCCCTTGCGCCCCCTCTCCCCTTGATGCTGGATGAAGGGTGCGCGAACACTTTGTCCGCTCTGGATGGATTCGTCCTGGAGCGCGTTCCACCGACGCAGGCGGAGTGCAGACCGTCGCGGACAAGCTGGATGAGCTGATCGTGGCGCTGCGAAGGTAGGATGGGAACAAGGCGTGCTGTCTGCCAGCCAGCCTGCGCCTGATACTGACGGCAGGATGCCGTCACTCCTTGGGGAAGGAGGGAGGAACAAGGAGTGACGCCATCTTGGCGTCATGCGTGGCGGACGCGGGCGTCCGCGTTCCGTTCAGAGCTTGAATGGCGGCGGGGCGGTGCCACACCAGAATCCAACCACCTGAATGAGCTGCTGCGAAGCCGCGAAGCGAACCCCGAACTACGAACCCTGCACCCCAGCTCCCGACGGGTTCCTCACTTGCCGATGCAGAAGGTGGAGAAGATGACGTCGAGGATGCGTTCGACATCGACCTGGCCGATGACGTCGCCGAGGGCGTGGAGGGCGTCGCGGATTTCGAGGGCGGTGAATTCGGGGGCCTCGTTGCGTTCGAGAGCGGCTTTGGCGGCGAGGAGGCGGTCGGCGCAGCGCTCGAAGGCGGCTTTGTGCCGGGCGTTGATGGCGATGGGGTGGTCGGCGGCGAGGGGGCCTGCGGTGGCGATGACGTCACGGATGGCATCCCGCAGGGCTTCAACGCCAGTGCCGGTGAGGCAGGAGACGGGGATGGGGTTGAGGTTTCCAGAGCCGCCTGAAGGCGGGACTGCAATACTCCAATCGGCGTGGAGGCCGAGGTCGGCTTTGTTGAGGATGAGGATGCGACGGCGGGCGAGGTCGGGGGGGAGGGTGAGGCGGGCTGAAGTGCCCGCGCTAGTGCCATCGACGACTTCGATGACGAGGTCGGCGCGGTCGAGTTCGCGCTCGGTGCGCTGAATGCCGACGCGCTCGATTGCATCCGTGGAGTTACGCAGGCCGGCGGTGTCCACGAGGCGGAGGGGGATGCCGTGGACCTGGATGATTTCCTCAATGGTGTCACGCGTGGTGCCGGCGGTGGGGCTAACGATGGCACGCTCGAAACCGAGGAGGGCATTGAGCAGGCTGCTTTTGCCCACATTGGGGGAGCCGAAGATGACGGTGCGGGCACCGTGACGGAGGATGCGGCCCTGCTCGGAGGTGGCGATGAGTTTTTGCGCGCGTTCAAGCACGGCGTCGAGTCGCAGCAGCAGGGCGGCACCAGTTTCGGGAGAGATGTCTTCGTCCGGGAAATCAATGAATGCCTCGATGTGGGCGAGCACGGGGATGATCTCCTGCTGCATGGCGGCGGCTTCACGACCGATGGCACCGCCGAGCTGCTCATTGGCGGCGCGGAGGGCGAGGGTGCTCTGCGCATGAATGAGATCCATGACGGCTTCGGCCTGGGTGAGGTCCATTTTGCCATTGAGGAAGGCACGCTGGGTGAACTCGCCGGGATCAGCGGCCCGCGCCCCGCAGGCGAGCAGACGATCGAGCACGCGCTGGGTGACGAGGACGCCGCCATGGCCGTGGAATTCGATGACGTCCTCGCCGGTGTAGCTGGCGGGTGATTGGAAATGAAGCAGCAGGCCGTGATCGAACGATATACCGTCCGCATCCACGGCATGGACGAGATGGGCGAAGCGCGGGGTGAGTTTAGCAGGCAGCCTGAAGGCCTGGGCGGCGATCTGCACGGCCTGCGGGCCGGACATGCGGACGACACTGATCGCAGCTTCGCCGAGAGCGGTGGAGATGGCGGCGATGGTGTCTGCGAGCATCGGCGATGGTGAAAGCGGCGGGAAGAAAGTGCAAGATGCGATGTGGCAAGATGCAAGTCACGAGTTCTTCCGCGCTGCGGTCTTGATCCTTGATTCGCAACGTCTATGCTCAGCGAGATTCACCCCTGATCACCACGCACGCATGACCCACCTGATCCTCGCCGAGACGCCCATGGGACCCTGGTCGCCCCGACATGTCTCATGGGTGGAGATGGGCGGCTATTTTGGCGGGGCGCTGCTGGTGGCGGCGCTGGGGGCGTGGTGGATTCTACGCAACAGCGGGCAGATCGGCCTGGATGAGCCGGATGACCGGCGGAAACTGCATGCCAAGGCGGTGCCACGGCTGGGCGGAGCGCCGATCTTTCTGGCGGTGAGCCTGGCCTGCCTGGTGGCGGGCTACATCGGCGGGCTGGGCTGGACCCGCTGGCTACCGGTGGCGATCTGTAACGCGCTGATGTTCAGCGTGGGTTTTGCGGACGATTTGAAGCCACTGGGGGCCAAGGTGAAGCTGGTGGGCCAGATCGGCACCGCCCTGGTGCTGTATGCGCTGGGAGTCTCGATCGACATGCTGAGCAACCCGTTTGGCGAAGGTGCCCTCGTGCTCGGGTGGTGGAGCCTGCCACTGACAGTGCTGTGGCTGGTGGGCGTCCCGAACATCGTGAACCTGATCGATGGCATGGACGGGCTGGCGGGCGGCTTCGGCCTGTTTTTGAGCCTAACGCTGGCCTTCATCGGCTACTACGGCGGCCAGCCGGATGTGGTGGTGGTGTCCCTGTCAATGGCGGGTGCGCTGGCGGGCTTTTTGATCTTCAATCTGCCGCCGGCGAAGATTTTCCTGGGTGATGGCGGGGCGTACTTGATCG
>JBDNIB010000515.1:0-2141 GCA_041688535.1 Prosthecobacter sp. | reverse complement strand
GTCAGCCGCATAGGCAGGGTGGGAGGAAAAGACCGTCACCCTGCGGCGGCAGGTGAGTCACCCTGTGCCGGGATGAGGGTGCCTATGCTGCGACAGGAGGGTCAGGGTCATGCGGGCTGATAGTCACCCTACGGCGGCAGGTGAGTCAGGGTACGGCAGTCGCATAGGCAGGGTGTTTTTGCCGGAGAGTCACCCTGCTGCCGCAGGTGAGTCAGGGCCTTGAGAACGCAGAACAATCCATCCACTAAACCCCATGTCATACGATCCAAACGAACCACAGCCCACCACGCCGCTCGATGCCGTGCAGATGCGCGGCCAACTGACCGGCCTCAAAGCCATCATTGATGCCATCCTCACCCTCACCGCCGCCCAGGTGGACGGCGTGAGCGCCGTGGAACCCGGCAACCCCGCGAATGCCTCCGTGAATGTGAATGGAAACACTTGGCACTTCACTTTTGACATCCCACGCGGCAACGACGGCGCTCCTGGCGAGGTGAGCCTGAGCGACCTGAACAACGCCATCTCGAATGCGGTCAGTGACACGAGCCACAACACGAATGCAGTGAGCACGCTGGACACGGCGTTTGCCGATCCTGATGTGGAAGCCCTGCGGCAGGCCTACAACACGCTGGTGCTGGAACTGCGGCGGTGATCATGGAGTGCCGACGAGTCGTCGGCTTGCCGATTTGCAGGGCGACGAGTCGTCGCCACTCCATAAGATCAATCCAGCGCACTCGCGGTGCCGTCCGCCTGCTCGGGCGCGGACGGCAGCAGCAGCGCCACGGCGGTGGCGGGGATGAAGAGGAAGCCGGCGTAGAGCAGCGCGGTGCGGAAGTCGCCGACCTTCACGAAGATGCCGAAGAACACCGTGCCAGCGGCGGCGAAGATGCGGCCGATGTTGTAGCAGAAACCGGAGCCGGTGGTGCGCAGCAGCACGGGGAAGAGCGGCGGCAGACACATGGTGAAGAGGCCAAACAGCCCCTGGCAGGCACCGATGACGGCGAACTGCCATTTGGTGACCTCCCAGCTCCAGGGTTGCGAAAAGGAGAACCACATGATGGCAAAGTAGGCCAGCATCATGCCGACGATGGCATTGCGGTAGCCGAAGAGCTTCGCCAGACCACCGGCGATGTAGTTGCCGATGAGGGAGCCGAACATGATCCACATCAGCGCCGTCACCACGGCGGCGTCCTTGCCCGCTTTGTCGAGCGGGGCGATCTCCGGCAGGCTGAGCACATGCTTCTGCTGCCAGAAGAGGAAGGTCCAGTGCGCCGTCAATGACACCGCGCAGATGATCATCACCCGCCACGTCACGCCGCGCACGGCGGGGCTGAACAGGGCGCTGATTTTCGGCACCACCTGGCCCTCCCGCGCTGCGGTCCATTCCTCGGTTTCCGGCACGGCTTTGCGAATCCACAGCGTAATCAAGGCGGGCAGGATGCCGATGAGGAAGATGTAGCGCGGCTCGTGGCCCGCTAGCAGCCAACCCGCGAGGCAGGCCAGCAGCACGCCGCAGTTCACCGCGCTTTGCAGCGTGGCGGCGATCCATGGCCGCCATTTTTTCGGCCAGGTTTCGGACAGCAACGACGCACCAACGGCCCACTCGCCGCCGATGCCCAGCGCGGCCAGGAAACGGAAGATCATGAGATGCCACCACTCCTGCGCGAAGAAGGACAGCCCGGTGAAGCAGGCGTAGGTCAGGATGGTCAGCGTCAGCGCCCGACTGCGGCCCAGCACATCGCCAATCCGCCCGAAAAACGCCCCGCCCACGGCCCAGCCGACGAGAAACGCGGCCTGGATGATGGAGCCATGCGTGCCCACGGTAGGATCACTCTCCGGCACCAGCATGAGCTGCGCGACGAAGGCGGTGGCCACCAGCGTGTAGAGATGCATGTCCAGCCCGTCAAACATCCACCCCAGCCACGCGGCGAGGCCAGAACGGCGCTGCTGCGGTGTCAGATCGCGCAAACGGGTGATTTCAGGGGCGGCTGGCTGGCTCATGCGGGCGCGAGTGTTTCGCAGCCCGTGCAAATGGCAAGCGCTTTACCGCTCCTTCGACAGCTTGTTATACTTCTCCACCAGCGTGTTGAACTCGATGGTGCGGGCGTTGAGTTTTTCGATGGCGGAGTCGCGTTCGCGGG
>JBDNIB010000514.1:0-4225 GCA_041688535.1 Prosthecobacter sp. | reverse complement strand
CGAATACCAACAGCGTCGTGACACAAAGCGGTTCCGTCATACTCCGACGATAAGCGAGTGCCTCCGCAGTGTTGTCCTGCTTGCGGTAAAACGCGCAGAGAAAGCTGGTGTCTGGGTAATCGTTCATGGCTCACCTGTTTCAAAGGTGCGCATTTCCTCGACTTCCTTGGCGCTAAACACACAATTCCCCCATGTTTTCTTAAGCCGTGCTTCGAAATCCGGCAATGGCGGGCGGATCTTCGTCTCGGGCCTCGCCTTGAGGAGCGTCGCCACCGGCTTGTTGTGCTTAGTGATTTGAATCTCCTCACCCGAGCGCAGCCAGCCTTCGAGCTTGGCAAAATCATAACGGAGGTCACGGATGGTGGCAGTTTTCATGATGGCAAAGTATCACAAAGTTTTGTCACACTGTCCAGCACGGGGTTTCGTCACGAACTCGGGCATTCACTCGCCTTCGGCGAAGTAGTCGGAGTCCACCCGCTTCACCTCATAGACCTGCGTGACGGTGACGCCGACGTTGTGGTCGATCATGAGTTCGGCCAGCTCGTCGCCGTCGATGAGGACGATTTTGCTGTTGTTCACGCTTCGAGCGAACTCAATGGCATCCTTGGTGAAGGTGGATGTCGTGATGAAGATGCCTTTGGTCGCTTTGTTGCCTGCCAAAGCACCCGCGAACTGCTGAACATCTGGCCTGCCGACAGTTATGTCGTTCCAGCGCTTGGCCTGGATGTAGATTGCATCAAGACCGAGTTTGTCCTCTTTGATAATGCCATCGATGCCGCCATCACCTGATTTTCCGACGACTTGGGCGGCATCACGCAACGTGCCACCATAACCCATTTTTACGAGTAGCTCGACAACAAGACGCTCGAAGAAAGTCGGGGTGCATGTGCTGATTTGTTGCAACAGATCAGAAGCCAACTCCGAACGCAGGCTTTGATAGCCTGCTTCGATGCTCTCTTGTGGCGTTTTATCCGACGGCACATTCGTCGGAATTTCTTTGGTTTCCTTTTTGCTGCGAGCTTGGAAGACTTGGAAGGCGGGAAATTGTCTCAGAAAAGCGATATTCACCGACTTCGGTTTTGACGCGAGCACCTTCATCCCCTGAGGAGTTATTCTCAGATGCGCGCGCTCTGGAGCTTCCAGAAGTCCCGCCTTCTTCATGTAGGTGCAAGCCCAGCTGCCTCTGTTGCCAAATGTTGTGCTGGTTCCACTCGGGAGCATTTCGCGAAGGTCTTCCTCACTGAGGTTAAACTCTTTGGCAATCGCGTCGATGATTTCGGTTTTGTGAATGAGACGTTTTTCATTAGCCCCCGCGTAGCGCAACACGGGAAGCATGAAGGTTTGGTAATCTGGAACAGCCATGAGGCTATCTGTAGCAGTTACTACGCAGCAATGCCAAGTGAGATCAACTCACTTCCCCAGCACCTTCTCCAAGCCCTCCGCCGTCGGCACGAGAGCCTGGTAGGTGAAGTTTTGGCAGATGTAGGCGAGAGCTTCCGCATCAACCGTTATCACAGGCAGAAGGTGATGCCGGTGCTGACGTACGATTGAGAGGAGTATTTCGTTTTTGAACTTGTACCCTGAAGATATCAGCGTCTGCTCTGGGACGTCCGGTCCACCAAGCCTTCGTAGATCTTGCGGCGTTCGTCGAGGCCGAGGCCTTGGTTGCGGAAGCCGAACATGGTGCGGTTGATGTCCTCGCGCTGCGAGGTGCTGAGGCGCGAGAGTTTGGCCACCATCTCCGGCGGTGGTGCTTTGGGGTAGCCATCCGCGTCGAAGCCTTCTTTGTAATTCACGGCGGCATTTTTTGCCGCATTGAGTTGGGACGAACTCAATGACGGGGAGTTTCCGCCTGAACTGCCGCTGGAACCACTCTTACCTGAGCTTGAGCGGGCGAGTTTGGGCGGTGGCTTTTGATAGCGGACAGAGATGACCTCACCGCCGGGGATCTGGATTCTGGCGGCGCATTTTTGGATCTCTGCTGGATTCCCAGCGACACCGATGAGCTGCCAGCCTTGAAAATTCGCCTGTTTGGAGACGACATGCGACTCCAGGGTTTTGGTGTCGAGCAAGGTAGCGAAGACATCTGTCTCGAAGTGCGCGATGCCCGTGAGAATGAGCGAATCAGAGACGCCGAGGGAGCGGGTGAAGGGCGAGTCTGTCAAAAGCGCGGCGAAGTCCTCCACGTTCACTGCCTGAGGAATCGCGCCATCGTCGTTCGGCGGCGGAGCCTCATGCGGCATCTCTGCGGCACACAGCGTCACGATGCCGCACCAGCCCACGAAGAGAACGCAGCGCGCCAGCTTCATGGCCTTTCTCTCCATCCCAGGCGGCAGGCGACTCATGAGGGGAAGTACGGCACGAAATCGGAAGAACCATCAGCGCAACTGCTGAAACTCCGTCCAGCCTTCCCAAGCGAAGCGTTGTAGGTCGACGCGGTCTTGGTCGGAGAACTTGCGGGTGATGGGATTGCCGTCGCGGTCCTTGGTTTTGTCGTTCCTCTCACCTTCGAAGGAACGGGTGTCGGTGATGGAGTCGATGGGCAGGCCGACCGGGCTTTTCTCGAAGATGGCGGCATACAGCGTGCAGGCGGTCATGTAGGACAGGGTTTGATTGAGATGCGCGTCATTGACGAAGCGCAGCGTCAAGTCCGGCCGCTGTGTCTGGCAGCGCTGGGCCACAAGTGCCATCGGAGCGACGGAAGCGCCGATCTGATTGGCCAGCGCGGCGATGGCGCGTTCTTTTGCCATGATCGGAGCGGAATCGGGCGCGGCGGTCAGCGGTTTGTCGTTCTGCGTCGTGGGCGTGGTTTCATACAGAATCACGCGGGCACCCTGCGCCTTGGCGAGCGCGGCGAACTTCGGCGCGTACTCGGCATAAGGCGTGGGATCGCCTTCGATATCATCGCGGTAAGATTGAAGCACGATGATGTCCCAGGGCTGGCGGTTGGCTTCGATCTTCGGGAGCAACTCGCGATGACGTGCGAGGGCGCTTGGGGCATACTTATCCTTGGGATCGTCCGCCACTTGCTTCTCGAGCGCGGCAATCGTGGCTTTCTCTTCCGCTGCCGTGACCGTCGCTTGCTTGACGATGTTCTGTGTTCCCAGCCGCCAGTGGTCTTTGAGCGTGCGACCACCGTAGATCACATCGGTGCGGTTGAACGTCAGCCCCGGATTGCCCGCCTCCGCCATCGCCTTGACCACGGTGGAGAGGTTGTGCCGGGCCGTGAAGCTGTTGCCAATGAAGAGGACGTTCAGTGTCTTCCCTTCATTCGCGGCGTCGGCTGCCACTGGAAATGAGATGAGAGCGAGGGCGCAAAAGCCGAATCGATGGAAGAGGCGTTTCGTGTTCATAAAATTGGCTGAATCGCCCGTGAGAACGCACCTGTTTCGTTTCGTCTCTCAGCGATTCACTTTGAATGCGGAGACGCTGAAACCCGGACGGGCTGGGTTCGACAGAAATGACATTGACGTTTCTCCACCGAGTCGGCTCATCGCAAACACATCATTGCCTCTCTCATGACACGAAGCACCTTTCTCAAATCCACCATGGCCGCCACCGGACTCATGGGTGCCACTCAAACCTTGAAAGCCGCCGAAGGCAAAGCGCGGGAGTATTTCGAAATCCCCAAGTACACGCTCAAAAACCCGGACAAACAGGCAACCTTGGAAGCTTACCTGAAGGATGCGGCGATTCCCGCACTGAATCGTCTCGGCATCAGCAACGTGGGCGTGTTTCTGCCGGAGAAGCCGGAGGCAACGCCGATGGTCTATGTCGTGCTGCGCTACAAATCACTCGATCAATTCGCCAAGAGCGCGGAAGCTACTCGCCGATACCGCATTGCAGAAAGCGGGCGCGGCTTACCTCGACGCACCGGCAACGGAGGCCGTTGATGCCAAATCTGACCTACATGCTAACCTTCAGCGACACAGCGGCGAAGGATGCGGCATGGAACACCTTCCGCGTCGATCCCGAGTGGGCCAAGCTCAAGAGCACGCCCGGCTTCACCGACAAGGAAATCGTCTCGCGCATCACGAACCTTGTGCTGGCACCGACTGCGTATTCGCAGATTTAATTGAAACTGCGGATGCGACCAGCAGGGGAAGTTTTACGGGCGCAAGCCGGGCAGCAAAAATGCCTTCGTCTCCGTTTTCTGCCGACGGGTGAGCGATGCCTCGGGTGGTGTGTTTTCTGAAGATGGCCGACTCTTTTTCATCAGCGGCGG
>JBDNIB010000002.1:0-9884 GCA_041688535.1 Prosthecobacter sp. | reverse complement strand
GAGCGCCTGTTTCAGCGTCGTAGGCGAAGACGGTCTCCGTCATTGCCATTTCGTTGTTCACGAAGACGAATTTGCCGCTCGGGTGGAAGGCGAGGTGACGCGGGCCGCCGGCGGCGGGTGTTTTGGCAAAGGCGGGGTCATTGGGCGTCAGCTTGCCGGTGGCGGGGTCGGCCTTGTAGATGAGCACCTTGTCTAAACCGAGGTCGCAGGCGAAGGCGAAGCGGTTGTCGGGGCTGAAGTTCACCGAATGCGCATGCGGGCCAGCTTGGCGCTTCGGATCTGCTCCAGAGCCTTCGTGCTGGAAGAAGCTCACAGCTTCGGAGACGGAACCGTCATCCTTGATCGCATACGAAGCGACGCTGCCGCTGCCGTAGTTCGCGATGGTGGCCATCTGACCGGTTTTATCCAGCGACACATGGCAGGGACCCGCGCCAACCGCGCTAGCTTGATTGATCGCGGTGAGCTTGCCGGTGCTCTTGTCGATGCTGAAGGAACTGATGCCACCGCCTTTCTTGCCATCGGGCAGGGTGATGTCGCTGCTGGCGAAGAGATATTTTTTCGACGGATGGATCGCCAGGAAGCCGGGACTACCGGCTTCGGCGGCGAGTTCGGGCTGCGTCAACTCACCGGAGGCAGAGTTGAAGTGGGCGACGTAGATGCCCTTGCTGCCGTTCTTGGCATTGGTGCCGGTTCCAAAGTAAACGAGAAAATTCTCGCCAGCGATGGCGGTCGTGGTGAGGGCGGCAAAGGCGAAGGCGAGGGTGGAGCGGTTCATGGCACTCCGATGCTGACGGCGGCGGGCGCAATGGTCAAGCATCCTCTGCAATTCGACGGACGGGCCAGTTCGCTCGAAAGTGCCGACAGTGGCCAAGCACCAGGCATTTTCCGGGGCCAACCAGTGCTGCCGGAGGTGTGAATCTCGTCAAATCAGCTCCCGCAACGGCGCTCCCTGATCCACGATGAAGACCGGCCGACCCTGATGGTCCGTGTACGTCGCATCCAGCGGCACGCCCATGTGGTGGTAGATCGTGGCGGCGAGATCGCCGGGGGTGACGGGGCGCTCGGCGATTTCACCGCCGTCTTTGGAGGATGCGCCAATCACTTGGCCGTGGCGGAAACCGCCGCCGGCGAGGGACATGGACATGACATGCGGCCAGTGATTGCGACCGTCGGTGCTGCCCTGAGTGCCGAGGTTCGGTGTGCGGCCAAACTCGCCCATGGTGATGACCAGCGTGTCATCCAGCATGCCGCGTTCGGCGAGATCGCTGACGAGCGTGGTGATGACGTGATCGAAGACGGGCAGCAGCGGGCGCAGACCGTTCCAAATGCCGCCGTAGGGCGGGATGTTGTCGCCGTGATTGTCCCAGGTGCCGGACGCGCCGTGATTACTGAGATCAATGGTGACAAAGGATGAGCCGCGCTCGACGAGACGACGTGCGAGCAGTGCTTGTTTGGCCCAATCATGCTTGCCGAAGCGATCGCGCACCTTTTGTGGCTCCTGGTTCAAATCGAACGCCTCCTGCGCACGGCCCCCAGCGACGATGTCGAAGGCGGTTTGCGAGAAACTGTCCATCGCGCTCATCATGCCGCTGGCGTCGAGTTCGGCACGCAGGCCGTCCATCTGGCGGCTGAGCGTCTGGCGTGATTGCAGGCGGTCCATGCTGAGACCGGCGGGCAGTTGAAAGAGCTTCGCGGCGTTGTTGCCGTCGAACGGATCATGCTGCGTGCCGAGGTAGCCGCCCCAGCCGACGTGCGTGCGCGATTTCATGTTCAGCACGACATACGGCGGCATGGACGGATGATTCGCGCCATGATGCTTCGCCACGATGCTGCCAAACGATGGATAATACTTCGCCTTCGGGTTCGTGCGCGGCTCATTGGCCAAGTTCGCCGTCTGCATGACCATGTTCGGCTCATGATTGCTGAAGCGGCAGTCCACCGAGCGGATGAGCGTGAACTTGTCGAGCATCGCCGCTTGCTTCGGCAAATACTCGCAGATGTGCGTGCCAGGCAGCTTCGTCTTGATCGTCTTGAACGGTCCACGATTCTCGATGGGCCGGTCCGGTTTCGGGTCCCAAGTGTCGATGTGCGACGGACCGCCCGTCATCCACAGCAGGATCACCGACTTGCCACCCTTCGTGACCTTTCCTTCCGCTCGCAACTTGGTCAGTGCGGGCAAAGTCAATCCGCCAAGGCCTGCGAGGCTGGTCTTCAACACCGAGCGCCGACTATGCACGACCACGCCGTCACGCACACGCGGGTTCATGAAGGTGAACGCGTGGGGATTGCTATGGCCGCTACAGCCATGATCAGGAGAGGACATCAGCCTGCCAATACGGCGGCGGATGGCACGCTCTAACCGACTAACCCGCTTTCACCAACGTCACCAACTCCTGCAACGACGCCTTGGCATCGCCAAACAGCATGCGGCAGTTGTCGCGCAGGAAGAGGGCGTTTTCGATGCCAGCGAAGCCTTTGCCCATGCTGCGTTTCATGACGATGACGGTGCCTGCTTTCTCGGCTTCGATGATCGGCATGCCGTGGATTGGGCTGGATTTGTCCTCGCGGGCGGCGGGGTTCACCACGTCTTTCGCGCCGATGACAAGGCACACATCCACACGTTCCATCTCGGGGTTGATGGTTTCCATCTCAATGAGCTGGTCGTAGGGCACATCGGCCTCGGCGAGCAGCACGTTCATGTGGCCGGGCATGCGTCCAGCGACGGGATGAATGGCAAAGCTGACCTCAACGCCCTTCCTCGCGAGTTCATCTGACAACTGCCGCACCTGATGCTGCGCCTGCGCGACAGCAAGGCCGTAGCCAGGCACGATCACCACGCGTCCAGCCATGCCGAGTAGCAAGGCGGCTTCATCAGCTTGCATCGGTCTCACGCTGCCAGTGGCAGCATCAGCACTGGCGGCTACGGTGTCCACTTTGCCGAAGGCGCTGAACAGCACGTTCGTCACGGGGCGGTTCATCGCTTTGCACATCACCAGCGTGAGCAGCGTGCCGGAGGAGCCGACCAGCGTACCCGCAATGATCATGGCGATGTTACCGATGGCGAAGCCGTCCGCCGCGACGGCGAGACCGGTGAAGGAGTTCAGCAGCGAAATGACCACCGGCATGTCCGCGCCGCCAATGGGCAGCACCATCAGCACGCCCAGCGCGAGCGCGAGCACCAGGAACAGCACCATCAGCACCATGCTGTGCGATCCTGCGGCCATCGCGAGCGCCAGCAGCAGGCTGATCACAAACAGCAGGCCGTTCATCACCTGCTGCGCCGGATAGGTCACCGGTTTGTCGAAATGACCTTCGAGTTTGAAGAAGGCGATGATGCTGCCGGACAAGGACACCGCGCCGATCAAAGCCGCGCACAGCATCGACACGACGAACGTCAGGCTCGAATGCTGCGTGACATGCGCAAATTCAATCGCCGCTACCAGCGCCGCCGCACCACCACCCGCGCCGTTGAACAGCGCCACCATCTGCGGCATCGCGGTCATTTTCACCTTGTACGCGCCTGCCGCACCGATGATCAGGCCCAGCACGATGCCGCCGAAGATGAGCAACCATTTCCACAGCGACACGCCCGCACCGTGCGAGCCATGCAGCAGCGGCAGCACCGCGAAGAGCGCGATCAGCATGCCCAAACCGGCCACGCGATTGCCCTGCCGCGCGGTTTTGGGCGACGCGAGCAGCTTGATGCCGACGATGAACAGAATGGAGGCGATGAGAAAGGCGAGGGAGGTCATCATGGCGTCGTCTGTCTCACTTCTTACGCTTGAACATTTGGAGCATGCGGTCGGTGACCATGAAGCCGCCGAACACATTGGCCGAGCCGAGCACCACGGCGGCGAAGCCGGCCACATGTTGGATGAAGCCGTCCGCCGCAGCCAGCGCAAGCATGCCGCCGAATAGGATGATGCCGTGGATTGCGTTCGTGCCGGACATCAGCGGCGTGTGTAGCATGGACGGCACCTTGGAGATCAGTTCGAAGCCGAGGAAGATCGACAGCACAAAGATGAAGAAGATGAGCATGTCGGCGGTCATGGCAGATTAGGCGGTGGCGAGCTTTCCGTTCACGATTCTGCCGCCGTGTGTGACGAGGCAGCTTTTCAAAATGTCGTCTTCAAGGTTCAACTTGAGCGATTGCGTTTCCTTGTCCCAGAACTCGGTGAGCAGTGCCGTGACGTTGGACGAATACATCTGGCTCGCATGCACCGGCACGCGGCTCGGCAGGCTCGCGATGCCGATGATCTTCACGCCTTTGCGCTCCATGATCTAGTCCATCACCACGCCTTCGACGTTGCCGCCGCTCTCGACGGCGAGATCCACGACGACGCTGCCCGGCTTCATCGCATCCAGCATCTCGCTCGTGAGCAAAATGGGCGCACGTCGTCCAAATACCTGCGCGGCAGTGATCACCACGTCGGATTCAGCGCACACCCGTGCCATACCCTCGCGTTGCAGTTTCAACTGCTCATCGGTCAGCGGCTTCGCATAACCATCCGCCGTCTGCCCGGTCTCACCGACATCGATCTTCACAAACTTCGCGCCGAGTGATCGCACCTGCTCCTCGACCACCGGCCGCGTGTCGAACGCCTCCACCTTCGCGCCGAGCCGTTTCGCTGTCGCGATGGCTTGCAATCCCGCCACGCCAGCGCCGATGATAAACACCTACACCGGCTTGATCGTGCCTGCGGGCGTCATCATCATCGGAAAAATCTTGCCCGACTGCGCCGCCGCCTCGATCACCGCCGCATAACCCGCTAGGCTCGCCTGCGATGACAGCACATCCATCTTTTGCGCCCGTGTGCTGCGCGGCACCATCTCCATGCTGATCGCGCTCACACCGCGAGTCGCCAGCGCGCGAATCAGCTCCGGCGATTGAAACGGATCGAGCAGCCCGACAAACACCGCGCCTTCACGCATGGTACTCACATCCTCAGTCGTCGGCTTCCGCACCTGCAAAATGACATCCGCCGTCGCTAGCATCGCCGCCCGATCCGTGCGCACCGTCGCACCAACGGTGGTGTAATCGGCATCGCTGTAGCCAGAGGAAAGGCCCAGCCCAGCCGCGACCTCAATCTTCGCTCCCAGCGCCACCAGTTTCGCCACATGCTCCGGCACCATCGCGGCGCGCGTCTCTCCTGGGTGGGTTTCTTTGGGAAGGGCAACGGTCATTGTCTGGCTGAGACGCGAACGTTAGCGAGGGTGGCAATCTAGCCAGTATCATTTCAGGGAAAGTAGTCAGCACCTCGCGAAGCGCGCCGAAGGCAATCCTCTGTGCGGAAACGAGTGTGTCCAAGCATCCAAACCCGCACAGAGGACTGTGCGGACCACTTTATTCCCCCATCAGCTTCTTCACCGTCGGTTCAATCGCCTCGGCCCAGATGCGGTAGCCCTTTTCGTTGGGGTGGAGGAAGTCGGGCATGATATCCTTCGTGATCAAGCCCTCGGGCGTGAGAAATTTCGGGCCGATGTCGAGGAAGATGACGTTGTGCGTGCCGTCGAGCCTGGCGATGATTCGATTGATCTCAGCGATCTTTGCGCGTGCCGGCCCGGGCTTTTCACCGCGTGGAAACACACCCAGGAGCAGGATTTTCGACTGCGGCAGGCGTTTCTCGAACTCCCGCACAATGGATTCGATGCCGAGGGCGATGTCGGGCGCAGAGCACTCCCCCGTATTGTTCGTGCCGATCATCATGACGACGAGTTTCGGTGAGATGTCGTCAATGGCACCGTGCTGGAGCCGCCAGAGGACGTTCTCGGTCTTGTCCCAGCCGAAGCCGAGATTGCCGGCGTTGCGTGGCGCATAAAACTCGTCCCAGGTGTTCTTGCCGCGCAAGGAGTAGCCGTCGAACTGCTCGCCGCCGAAAAAATGGGTGATGGAATCGCCGATGAAGAGAATCTGCGGTTGCGCACGCTTCACCGCCGCGCTGGTGAGCTCGTGGCGCTTCTGCCAGTCGTATTGTGGCCAGCTCCGGTCCTGCGTGACCGCCACGAGAGTGCTCGGCAGCGGCTTTTGATCAGGCAGCGGCTCGAACACGGACGCCACGACCTCGCTCATGCGTTTGCGGTCTTTGGAGAACGAGCGCGCTTTCAGGAGGCCACCACATGAGAGTTCGATGGACGCGAGATAGGGGTTCGACTTCGCAATGGGATCGCTGCCATCCAATGAATAGAGAATGTTTTGGCCAATGAGCGTTACGACGCCTCTGGAGTCACGTTGAACTGAGGGTGGTGCCAAGGTGGAAACCGTTTCGCCGGGCGAACGACTAGCGGACGCTATGAACACAATGGTGGCAGCAACAAACGGTCGGAGAAAGGAGCACATGAGGATACGCAATGAATGGCAGGTGCTGCTAGGCCTTGCCAGCCTGTTTTTCAGGAAGCAAAGAGTCCCTGCTCTGGCGGCGTAATGTCTTAGCCGTCATGCTGATGAAATCCTCCAACCCGCATCCTCACAGCTATCATCCAGGACATGGTTGGGCCATGTTTGGCATGGTCCTCCTAGTCGCACTGCCTGTTGGTGCGGTGGATTATGAAAAGGAGATCAAGCCGCTGCTCAAAGAGCGCTGCTATGCCTGCCACGGGGCCTTGAAGCAGAAAGCGGACCTGCGGCTCGATACCGTCGCGGCGATGAGACACGGCGGCGATGACGGCGACGCTACCAAGCTGCTGATCGAACGCGTCACCAGCACCGACAAACACGACCGCATGCCGCCGGAGGGCGAAGGCTCGATGCTCACCACCGAGCAAGTCGCCAAACTGCAAGCCTGGCTCGCCGCAGGTGCGTCTGCGCCAGCGAATGAGGTGCCAGAGCCTGATCCGCGTGCGCATTGGGCTTATCAGCCGCCGCAGTCTTCCGGCAAGTCGATCGACGCTTTGCTCGCGGCACGGATAGCCGCGAAAAATCTCAATCCGCAGCCCGAGGCGACACCGGAAATCTGGCTGCGGCGCGTTTATCTCGATCTTATCGGCCTGCCGCCGTCAGCGGAAGTGATCGCTGCGTTTGTCCGCGCGACCCATGAGTCGCATGGGTCACATGAGTCCTATGCCCGCGTCGTGGACCGCCTCCTGAACTCCCCACAATACGGCGAGCGCTGGGGCCGGCACTTCATGGACATTTGGCGCTACAGCGATTGGTATGGCCTCGGCGCACAGCTCCGTTACAGCCAGAAACACATCTGGCACTGGCGTGATTGGATCGTGGAGTCGCTCAATGCGGACAAGGGCTATGACGATATGATCGTGCAGATGCTCGCGGCGGATGAACTCGCGCCCAGTGATCGCGACAACCTGCGCGCCACCGGCTTCCTTGCGCGCAGCTACTACCTCTTCAATCGCACGACGTGGCTGGATGAAACCATTGAGCACACCAGCCGCGCATTTCTTGGCCTCACGATGCAATGCGTGAAGTGCCACGATCACAAATACGATCCCATCGAGCAGACCGATTACTACAAGATGCGCGCCATCTTCGAGCCGTTGCATGTCCGCCTTGATCCCTGGCAGGGCGAGACCGACTTCGAGAAAAACGGTCTGCCGCGCGTCTTCGACCTGCATCTCGACACTCCGACCTACCGGCACATTCGCGGTGATGAAAAGAACGAGGACAAATCGAAACCACTGCCCCCCGGCGTTCCCACCGTGCTGGAGTTCGCCGCGTTTCAGCCTGCGGCGGTCAAACTGCCGCCGGTCGCTGCCAAACCCGCGCTGCTGCCGTTTGTGCTGGAGGATCATCTGCGCACCGCCGATGCGCAGTTGGCCACTGCACAGAAAACCAATGACGCAGATACGATCAAAGCCGCAAGTCTGCGCATCGCGATGATTCAGGCCGTTTATGCGGCTGATCTGGCCAAGAGCGACAAATCCATCGCCAAAGCCGCCGCACTCGCCGAAGCACGTTATCTCGTCGCCAAAGCGGAACTCGACTTGGCGAAGGCGGCGGCCGATACAACGGCCAAAGACGCCGAAAAGAAGATCAACGCAGCTCGCGAAGCACTCGACAGGGCCAGGAAGAAAGCCGCCACCCCCGGAGAATCCTACACCGCGTTGCGCGCCAGTTTGAAAGCCCCGGAAGGGCCGGAGGAAGCCACCAACGCCGCTGTGCAATCGTATCCTGAGACCAGCACGGGGCGCAGGCTCGCCTTTGCCCAATGGGTGGCCGACTCGCGCAATCCGCTGACCGCCCGCGTGCTGGTGAACCATGTGTGGACGCGGCATTTCGGCGCTTCGTTGGTCGAGGATGTGGGGGATTTTGGCCGTCGCGCAGTTGCGCCGCTGCATCAGGACATCCTCGACACCTTGACGGTCGATTTCATGCGCAACGGCTGGAGCATCAAGCACCTCCATCGCGCCATGGTGCTTTCGGAGTTGTATCGGCGCAGCTCGTCCAATGCAGGAGTCGATGCGCAAACGATCGCCGCCGATCCTGACAATCTTAATTACTGGCGCATGAATCCGCGCCGCTTGGAGAGTCAGGTCGTGCGCGACAGCCTCCTGCAACTCGCCGGCAAGCTGGACCTCACCCTCGGCGGCCCCAGCATTGATCCGACCCAGGCGGAGGCCAGCCTGCGCCGCTCGCTCTATTTCGTCCAAACCGCGCACACCGAGCACCGCTTCCTCGCGGTCTTTGACAACAACAACGTCCTCGAATGCTACCGCCGCAACGAAAGCATCGTGCCGCAGCAGGCACTCGCGCTGACCAACAGCAGACTCAGCCGCGAATGCGCCGATGCTTTGGTTGCGAAACTCAGCAAGCTCGATGAGAACAGCTTCATCCAGCAGTCCTTCCGCGCAGTGATCGGCCGCTCGGCGACAGAAGCGGAGCAAAAAGCGAGTTCGGAAGGCTTGGCGGCGTTAAAACAGAACCGCAGCCTGTTTTTGCAGGCACTCATCAATCACAACGACTTCGTCACTCTGCGATGAGTTTTCCGCATCAGCCCACCCCCTTCCTCCGCCGCGACATCCTTGGCGGTCTCGGCAGCATCGCGGTCGCGTCGATGTTGAAGGGCGAGGAGGCATGGCAGCCGCCGAGCGGGCTGCCGATGCTGCCGCAGAAGGCGAAGCGGGTGATCTGGCTGTTCATGCGCGGCGGGGTCAGCCACATGGAGAGCTTTGATCCGAAGCCGATGCTCACGAAGTATGCGGGCAAATCCATCGAAGAGACGCCGTTCAAAGATGTGCTCGCGCCGGAGAAGCTCAAGAACGTGCGCGTTGTCGTGGTGAACGATGCGAACGGCAAGCAGCGCAATGTCATTTACCCGCTGCAGGTCGGCCACAAGCGCTATGGCCAGTGCGGCATCGAGATCAGCGACTGGTTCCCGAACATCGGCTCCTGCGCGGATGAGATCGCGTTTATCCGCAGCATGTGGACGACTGACAACAACCACGGCGCGCAGGTGCAGTTCGCCAGCGGGCGCCACATGCTGGAGCCGCGCGTACCGACGCTGGGTGCGTGGGTGACGTATGGACTTGGCTCCATGTCCGACAATCTGCCCTCCTTCATCAATATGGGGCCGCGCTTTTTTGATGTGCGCGACGGCCATTACCTCGGCCCGGCCTACGATGCGATCAATCTGAAGGTCGATCCGAAGAATCCGCTCACCTTTGCCACGCCAGAGATCGCGGTCGGCCAGTCCGCGCAGGCGGCGCAGTTTGATCTCATCCACCGGCTCAACTCGCTCAGCGCCGAGCAGTATCCCGGCGACAAATCACTCGCCGCCCGCATGAAGAGCTACCAGCTCGCCTACAACATGCAGACCGCCGTGCCGGAGACGATGAATCTCGACGGCGAGAGCGCCGAGACGAAAAAACTCTACGGCCTCGATGACAAGGTGACGGAGCCGTTTGCGCGGCAGCTTCTCGTCGCGCGTCGG
>JBDNIB010000513.1:0-5513 GCA_041688535.1 Prosthecobacter sp. | reverse complement strand
TTGAAGGCGGCGGCATCGAGCAGTTTTTCAAAACTGACGCTGGGCTTGGAGTCCAGCGGGCGGGTCTCGGTCTTGCAGCGCTCGCAGACGCCGACGGCATCGACGATGACGAAGCGGGTCTTGCGCTTCACACCGGGATTGACGTTTTCCATCTCGGTCTCGGACACGACACGCACGCCACGGCCCTTCATTTGGTCGAAGAAGTTCTTGGACGCGACATAGCGCATGAAGAAGACGATCTCCAGCGGCTTGATGTCGGTGCCGGTGGCGATCATATCGACGGTGACGGCGATGCGCGGGTTGTAGCTGTTGCGGAAGGCTTTGATCAGCTCCTTTGGCGCCTCGCCCGTGGTCTTGTAAGTGATCTTTTTGCAGAAGTCGTTGCCCTTTCCAAACACCTCGCGGCAGAGGCGCACGATGTCGTCGGCATGGGCGTCGTCCTTGGCAAAGATGAGCGTCTTCGGCAGGTCGGTGCGGCCCGGAAAGATCTCGGTGAACACTCGGTCGCGAAAGGTGCTAAGCACGGTGCGAATCTGATCCGGTGCGACGACGGTGCGATCTAGCTCAGAGGCTTCGTAGCTGAATTCCTCATCAAGCTGCTCCCAGCGCACGGCGCGGGTCTTGCGGTCGCGTTTGTCCACGTAGTAGCCGGACTCGACGCGTGAACCGGCGGTGCTGATCTGCGTTTTGATCTCATACACATCGCAGCCGACATTGACGCCATCTGCCACGGCCTTTTCATGGTTGTACTCCATGACGAGGTTCTTTTGGAAGAAGCCGAAGGTCTGCTTCGACGGTGTGGCGGTGAGGCCGATGAGCGAGGCATCGAAATACTCCAGCACCTGCCGCCAGAGATTGTAGATGGAGCGGTGGCACTCGTCGGTGACGATGAAGTCGAACTCCTTGATGGGGAACTCGGGATTGTAGCGGATAGGCTCGGGCTCTTTGAACAAGGGCCCTGCGGCATCGAGCGGCAGGTCATCGAGATCAGGCGCGGGTTCTTTCTCGCCCTTCAGCATGGAAAACACGCGCTGAATGGTGCCGATGACGACACGAGCGGAGCTATCGAGGTGATTCGAGGTGAGATGCTGGACGATGTATTCCTCGGTGAACTTGTACTGGTTCACGGGCGAGACGAACTGCTGGAACTCCTTGAGCGTCTGCTCGCCGAGATTGCCGCGATCCACCAGAAAGAGCACGCGCTTGGCCCCGCCATACTTCACGAGGCGGTAGATGAAGTTCACGGCATGAAGGTCTTGCCCGAGCCGGTGGCCATCTGGATGAGCGCCCGCAGCAAGCCTTCGGCGAAGGACGTCTCCAGATTCGTGATGGCCTTGATCTGCGCGAGCCAGAGGTTCGTGATGATCAGCGGCGGGAACTCGCGGAGCTTTTGCGCGAGCTGCTTTTCCTGCTGCACCCACTCCAGCAACGTCTCTGGGCGATGAAACGAGAACACGCGACGGCCGCGCGGTTCGGGATCGAGGCGATTGGTGAAGAAGGTTTCTTTGCCCGTCGATTCGTAGCAGAACGGCAGCGGCGAATGCCAGTAGGGAATGCCAAACGGAACGCCGGCGACGTATTTTGCCGACTGCTCCTCCACACCGGCAAGCGTGTGGCCTTCCGGTTTTGCCTCCAGGGTGCCAAGCGCCTTGCCATCAACAAAGAGCGTGTAATCGGGTTCACCAGTCTTGAAGCTCATTTCCTCAACGGCCACCCCGCGCTGAGCGGAGAGGTTCACCGCACCTTTGTGCTGCACCGCCCAGCCGGACGCCGCCAGCATGGCGTCGATGTTTTGGCGGGCGAGTTGTTCCGGGTCGAGGGCCATGCGGGGAATTTTCTGAACGCGAGCAGCCATCTAAACGGAGGGGCCTAGGGATGGCAAGGAGTTCCTGACTTGGAGAGGATGAGATTTGGAGACGTGGGGTGGATGCTCGATCCTGGATGCTGGATGGCCGCAAAGAGACGCAAAAGAGGCAAAAGGGGGAATGCTGGATGCTGGATCCAGTTTTTGCGCCTTCTGCGCGTTTTTGCGGCTAATCCCTCTGGAACGGGAGACGGCAGTGGGGCCGTCACTCCTTGTGGCTGATTTTCAATGGATTAGGCGGGCTGTGGGCGGCGGCTGACGAGGTGTACAAAGCATCTGACGGGGTGTACAAGACGTCTGACAGGGTGTACAGACGAGCTGACAAGGTCTATAAAGCGGCTGACGGGGTGTACAACCGGGCTGACAGCGGGTACAAAGCGGCTGACGCTGCCTGCAAGACCGCTGACAGTGGGTGCAACCCTGCTGACAGCGAACTCAATGCGGCTGACGCAGGATACAAAAGCCCTGACTGGGGATTTTCCCGGACGGGAGGCTCTTCTCCCGCGGCTGTCTGCTGCTGGCTGTTAGCCGAACAGCTCGGTGATGGGCTTGCCTTTGTCGGTGACGGTGAAGGGGCGCTTGTTGGCGGAGTAGAGCACCAGATCGAGCGGCAGGCCGAGGGCGTAGGCGATGGTGGCGTTGAGGTCGGGCGGGGTGACTTTGTTTTCGGTGACTTCGATGCCTTTGTCGGTCTTGCCATAGACTTGGCCACCCTGAATACCGCCGCCCCAGAGGACGGAGCTGAAGGCTTTCGGGTAGTGGTCGCGGCCGCTGTTTTGATTGATCTTCGGCGTGCGGCCGAATTCGGAGGTGAGGACGACGAGGGTGTCGTCGAGCAGGCCACGGCGTTCGAGATCGCCGAGCAGGGCACCGAGGGCTTGGTCGAGGTCGCCACAGCGCTCGGGCAGACGAGCGGTGATGTCCTGATGCATGTCCCAGCCTCCGAGATTCACCCCGACGAAGCGGATGCCGTGCTCGACGAGGCGACGGGCGAGCAGGCAACCTTGGGCGAAGGTGCTGCCGCCGTAGCTGCGGTGGGCCTCTGCGGATTCCTTGCTGAGGTCGAATGCGTCGAGGTCTTCGCTTTTCATGACCTGCAAGAAAGTGCCGCGTCAACGCTCAGGCCGCATGGCCGTCACGCGCCGCCAGCCTGAGGCATGAGTCACGCCACGGCCAACCGCCCCAAGCCCCGCCCGTGTCATGCCTCATGCTCCCACCGCCCGGCGCAAGCATCAACCCACCCACGCGGCCCGGGAAACGGGGTGCAATTGGCTAACAGTCAAAATCGCCAAGAACACAAGCAGCCGGGATCATCCTTGGCGGCGTGACCGGATGGCCTGCCAGCAGCCGCAGCGGCGGTCCGCTCCGTTTTTTCCTGCGCACAGCGTACGCTGGAAGCTGAAGGAGCACAGCCATGATGACGAGGGCGCTTGATTAGCGCGAATGACGGCGGCCTCGGCCACAAGCCAGATCTCCCAAACTAACGCCAGCAGCCTCACCAAGCCCAACCGAACGTCTGATGGCGGCAAGAGGCTGCTACTGGCTAAAATCAAGCGACATGTCATCCGTATCGGGAGCCGGTTTGGACTCCGGGCGACGGATGGCCTTGCTGCCTCGGAAGCTCTCCATGTGGGCGTGCTTGTACCCGGCGGGGTCGAGGGTCTGCCAGAGGCGGTCCCGCTTTTCGGCAGAGCAGCCGGGCAGGACAAACAGGGCGAGCAGCCATGCCAGCGACAGCAGACGGCGGGTGGTGGGATGTTGGAAGAGATGTTTCAAGGTGCTCTGGGGGTGAATTATTCCCCCCCGTCATAAGCTCCTGCCGGGTAGTTGTGCAAACGATGCTTTTTCGAGCGGCGAGCGGCGACTAGGCATGTAGCACGGCGTGCAGGGTCTTGAGCAGGGACTCGGTGGTGTAGGGTTTCGGGATGAAGCTTTTGACTCCTGCCCCGGTCGCCTTGGCGACCATGTCTTTCACACCCAGGCCGCTGGCGGCGACGATGCGCACCTGCGGATTCATGCGCATGAGCACCTGGATGGTGGCCGGGCCGTCCATGATGGGCATCATCATGTCCGTCAGCACAATGTCGATCTGCTCCTTCTGCGCGGCGTAGAGGGTCGAGGCCTCGACGCCGTCAACGGCGGGTAGCACGCGGTAGCCGAATGACTCCAGAGTCTGCCCGGTGATGTGCCGGACCGCGTCCTCGTCATCAATGAGCAGCACGAGCTCGCCATTGCCACGCGGAAGTTCCGCAGGGGGAGGCAAGGCGGCACAGGTGCCAGCCAAAGTGGCCGACACCTGCGCTGGCAAACACACCTGAAATTTGGAGCCCTTGCCCAGCTCACTGTCCACGCGCACGAAGCCGTGATGGCTCTGGATGATGGCCATGGCGGAGGATAGGCCGAGGCCGGTGCCTTTGCCCAGCTCCTTGGTGGTGAAAAAGGGCTCGAACATGCGGTCGATCACCTCCGGCGGCATGCCGGTGCCAGTGTCCTCGACCTCGATGTTGAGATACGGCCCGGGCTTTGCCCCGGTGATCATCGTCGCGCATTGCTCATCCAGCATGAGGTTGCTGGCGGAGAGCTTCAGCATGCCGCCGTTGGCATGGCATCACGGGCGTTGACGCAGAGATTGAGCAGCACCTGATGGATCTGCGTGGGGTCGCCCTGCACTACCCACAAATCAGCAGGGATGTCACTGCGCACCAGGATGTTTTTGACGAAGGTCTCATTGGCGATTTTTTCGATTTCCTTGAGCAGATGTCCGGCCTGCACTTCCAGCCGCTGGCCCTCCACACCTCGGGCAAAGGAAAGCACCTGCCGCACCATGGCGGCCCCGCGTTTGGCACTGCCCTCGATGGTCGAAAGGATGCTCAGCCGCCGGGCATCCTGCTCCTGCAGTTTGAGCAGCTCGATGGACATCACGATGGGCGTCAGCGCGTTGTTGAGATCATGCGCGATGCCGCCGGCAAGGGTGCCGATGCTCTCCATGCGCTGAGCGCGCAGGAGCTGATCCTCCACTTTTTTGCGCTCGGTGATGGCAGTGTTGATGGCTAGGATGCTGCACGGTTGGCTGGCGGCGTCACGCAGGAGCGTCCAGCGGGCCTCGACGATGAGTTTTTTACCGTCCTTGCCGGTTTGAACCAGCTCGCCGTCCCACTGACCGGTTTGAAGAGCCTTGTCAAAGGCCTGCTGAAAGTCCCCGTTGTTCTGCTCCTTGATCTCGGTGACTAGGCGACCGACCGCCTCGGCCGCCGTAGAGCCGTAGAGCCGTTCGGCGCTCTTGTTCCAATACTTGATGCGGTGATCGAGCCCACAGACCAGGATGGCAT
This sequence comes from Prosthecobacter sp., assembly GCA_041688535.1. Lineage (GTDB taxonomy): Bacteria > Verrucomicrobiota > Verrucomicrobiia > Verrucomicrobiales > Verrucomicrobiaceae > Prosthecobacter. The sequence continues at coordinate 320 of JBDNIB010000513.1, read as the reverse complement.
CCCGGGCCAGATCGAGCAACGAGGCCTGCTCGCGGGCGGCCCGTTGGGAGGCTTCCAGTTCCTGGGTGCGCAGGCGCACACGCTCTTCGAGCTCCTCGAGGTGGGATTTGGACTCCACCAGCAGGCGTGATTTTTCCGTCAGTGAAATGGCGAGCTGCAACACCTCGATGATGTCGAAGGGCTTTTTCAGAATGAGCATGCGGTCGCGCGGCTTGATCTGCTCCTGCACGTCGCTCCAGGAGCAGTCGGCGTAAGCGGTGCAGATGACGATCTGCATGTCCGGGCAGACCTGCCAGATGCGCTGGGTCGTTTCGATCCCG
>JBDNIB010000512.1:0-2312 GCA_041688535.1 Prosthecobacter sp. | reverse complement strand
CACCGTGGCACCGCCCTCGTTTTTCAATTCGATCCTGGCACCGGCAACGACGGCGATCGGGGCACCTTCTTCATCGAGTCCCATGACACGCCCGCGGATGATGCCGTCCGCCGCACAGAGTGCCGTGCCTGCCACCAGGGTGAGAATGAGAAGGATGGTTTTCATGACGAGTTACTCAGGAATGATTCGCACACCAAAAATGCCCACCGCAGTCCTGGGATCGGTGCTCTGAAGGTCGAGGTAGATGCTAACCGTGACGTAAACGACGTTGCCGAGCATTTGAGCGGCGAGCGCGGCTGCGTTTGCGCCATCCAGAACGGGGTTGGTGCCGACGGGGAAAGTCGCCCCCGCAGGATTCGTGCTCAGAAGTGTGTAGGCACCGGCGTGGGCCGGATCGGGATCGAATTGATAAGGTGCGGCGGGCGCGGTACCGAGCTGTTGCAGCCGCAACGGCATATCAACCAGCAGCATGGGACTGGTTTTGCTGACCTGCGGCAGGCCTGTCGCGCTTGTTTCAACGGTGAAAAACGGCTGGGGGAACCCTTCGTTTTGCTTGCCCCCGTTGGTGAGGAAAAGTCCGGGCATGACAGCTCCTGAGCTGATCTCCGTCCTCGCGGCAACCACATCGCACAAGGCGGCGGCCTCCGTCCCGCCGGTGAAGCCCACATGCGCCACCACACGCAGTGTCCGTGTGGCAGTAGTTGGCACCGCGACCAGGCCCTCAAACCGCAAGCGGACCACTTCCGAGAACGGAGGAAACGGGGGAGGAGGAGGTGCCGGAGGTGGCAAGGCGGGCAGGACAACTCCAGGAGTTCCGCTGCGGGGACGGGCCGCCGTGTTGAAAGCCGCGAATTTCGCTGCACCGGGAACCAAGAAACCCACTTCGTGGCTGTCAAAGTTGAATCCAAAGTGAGCTGCCATCGGAATGTTCAGCCCCCAAGCGCTACTGGTCGCACCGGGGTCTGCAAAGGTCATGGCAGTCCAGGCGCTGCTGGGGAAAGGCGGAGGGGGGGCGACAGGTAGGAAGGTGAAATCCGAGAACTGAAAGCTTGCGGCTGGCGACTGGGGTCTGGGGTCGAACGGGAGTCCTGGAGGACGCGCGGCACCGCGGGTGAGCCCCACCGTGGCAACGGTGCTTCCGGCAGGGAACAGCGGCAGGATGGAACCCGTGGTCGCTGCCACAATGGTCCGCACACCACCCACTCCACCACTCACATTCAAACCGGTGATTACGGGCAGCACATAGGCATAGGGCAGATCCGCCGGTAAAATGGGGGCCACATTGATCGGCTGCGCCATGGACCACGCGATGTTGCTAAGGCCCGGAGGCGTCACTGCGATTTCCGAGGCCAGCGGTGTGAAGACCAGCACATGCGCTCCCGGCTTGTGCGGCAGGACACCGAACAACTGGACGAGCCAGGTGTTGATCTGTGAGGCGTTGCCGTTCACGTTCCACGTCACCGTCACACGATCCCCCGCGCGTGCCATTCCGGCAGGTGGCGCAATGCGCACAGCGCTGAGCGTGGGTGCTGCGGGAGCGATCAGCGGCCGCAGCAAATTCGCGAGAGCATTCAAAAACGGCAGGATGCCCCGCTGCCCACGCACCGGCAGGCCACCTCCCAGCGTACGGCGTTGCGGCGGCAGCAGGGGCGGCAGTTTCTGCGACGGTCCCACCACCAGTTTGGGCGGCGGTTCCGGCACGATACCAGCCGCCGGAATGAGCCCCTTCATTCCGGCCGTCCACAATGGCACCTCACCCTGAACTGGCGGCGTGTTCACCAAGGCTCCAGCCTCGTCATAATGCGCCACCGGTGTGAGCCAGATCGACGGCAGCGCCTTCTTGTCATCCACCTGCTTGTAGCTGTCATAAACCGCCTCGCCATCGGCTTCGACCAGCACCCGTTCGAGTTGCGCACGATCCGGCACCTTGTTCGCCGACTCACCACTGCCGATGACACCGACCCCCGGCTTGCTAGTTGCTTCCTTGGTCAGCGGATTGAGCGCCAGCTCAAATCCCGCCAGTTCGAAGATCTGCGGCTGAGTGTCATCCGCGAACGGATCTGCTTCGGACGACAGCAGATACTTGCGCGCACCCGCTTGGAGATAGAGCGGATTGCGGGTGCCGGGCCGTTCACCGTTGCCACTGGTCAAGGTGACACGCAGGTTCTGCACCTGGTCTCCGACAATCGGTGCGGCCTGGAACTTCTCGTCAGATTCCTCATACCACGGAGAGGCCCCCGACACACGCCCGCTCAAGGCACGCACCAGCGCATGTTCCGTCTTCAGTTCGTTCTTCTCCGCCTCGGTCAGCT
>JBDNIB010000511.1:0-1342 GCA_041688535.1 Prosthecobacter sp. | reverse complement strand
TCGTCGGAGTTGTAATCCTTGCCGCCCCAGTAGGCGCGTGCGGTGAAAGAGATCATGCAGTGATTGAAGCCGATGCCCTTGGTGGCGAAATCCTGCGCCACGCTGAGCCAGATGTCCTCGCCCTGCGAGATGCCCTTGGTGGCGTTCACGCTGTCGCCGAGCGCATGCGCAGCGAACGAAGGCAGATACCAACCGCGATCAGTGAAGGGATAGTTTTCGAAGATGATCAGCGGGTTGTCAGTCTTCTTCGCCCATGCGGCACGCAATGCCTCCGGCGCGGATTCGCCTTCGCCTTTCACTCCACCCTTGTTGATCGGACGACGGCCACCGACGATGACGACGAGCACGTTGGGCTCCAGTTTGTCGATCTTCAGTGGCGGCAGAGTGTAAACGCCATACGCGGCATTTTCCACGAGCGCATCGGGGTGCGTCTTCGCGATCTCCTTCGCCACGCGATTGACGAAATCCCACACATAGTCGCTCAAGAGACCGCGCTCGTTGCGTTCGGGCGAGTCCTTGCCTTTGCATTTCTCGCACTGGCAAATCGCTGTGTAACCGTCCGGCGGCATGATGGAGACAGACTTGAACTTATAGTTGTCCAGCAACGCACGGGCGTAGCGCACGGTCTCCTGAAACAGCTCGTCGTTCGAGTAGCAGAGCTGGCACTTCGAATCGCCGGGCTTGAAGTCGGTCTTCCCGCCATAGATCGCGAACCAGTCGGGATGCTGCGCAAAAACGGCCTCACGATTCGTCATGCCTGCCATGCCATGCGCGATCTGGAGGCGCTCGTCATTGCGCAGGCCGAGGCGCATGACCCACATGGAGGTGTCGTAACCCGAGGTGCTGAAGCGGAAGTTGAACTGACGCAGCGGAAAGTCAGGCGTCACGGTTTCGTCGATCTTCGGCAGCGGAATCGTTTTCATCGACGGCAGCACCTCGCCGAGTTCACCCGGCAGATACCAGCGCGCGCCGAGCTTGCGCAGGTAGCCGCTGACCGCGTTGAAACTGCCGCGTTCATCGAAGCCCCAGATTTCGAGCGTCTCCTTCTTGTCCGTGGCCACGCCGTCCGGCTTGCCGGTGTCGCCGGGAAGCCGCAGGCGGTTCTTATACAGACCGGCGCTCGGCATGCCATAAGGCGCACCGACGATCTTCTCCCACTCCGCTTGCGCACGCGGGATGTCGCTGTTGTTCTTCGCAAACGGCTCGATGGGTGTGAAGTCGCTGTCATCGCCGATCAACGCCATCCAGTCCGACCCGGTGGCGATGCGATACGCGACGTCCTTCAAGCCGTCCGCCTTCACCGGATTGCCCGCGCTCGCACCGATGAACACCTTCACCGCCT
>JBDNIB010000510.1:0-2962 GCA_041688535.1 Prosthecobacter sp. | reverse complement strand
GCCGCCATTGGAGGAACGAAAAACCGAGCGCGTCTCCCGACGCGCCCGGTTTACCAACCTAACACTGAAATGGCTGGTGGGCCGCACCCGCCGGAGGTTAAAAATTGATCTGGGCCTGAATGCCCAGATAGGAATAGTCCACATCACGGTAGCGTGCTCCTGCACCAGCCGGGTTGTCCGTGGTGTTCGTGCGCGTGCCGTGGGAATACATCAAAGTCAGCTCCAACTCGGGATATGGGATATATTCGAAGCCCACGGCCACTTCATTGACTCTGGTTTGCGGCGCGTTGGTGGCAAATTTGCGGGCACCGTCAAAGTACTGGTAGCGCACAAAGGGAATGAGCTCGGCCTGGCTGGCGAAGACATGGCGGTACATGGACTGCACGAAGCCGCCGCTGAGCGACTCGCTGCTGATAGTGCGCATGTCATTGCTGAGCTGCGGTCCCTCACCCCAGGTCCATTCGGCCTCAAAGCCAAAGGGCTGTGGGTAAAGGATGGCATTGATCGCCACACGGGTGTCACGGACGCCGCCGCCGCCGATGACATTGGGAGCCGGTAGGGCACCCATTGTGCTGGTGGTCGGCACATAGCGTCCAGTGTAGTAGCTAGCACCCACCTCGAAGAACTGGCCGTTCGGGAACTCAAAGGGGTAGGCAAGGCGGGCGATGTAGTGCATGTCGCCGTTGCGGTCGGCATTGTTGATGCCCTGGCCGTTGAAGACGCCCACATTGAAGACACCGTAGTCGCCTGAGCCGCGCAGGCCCATTTTGACAAGATCCTTGAAGCGGTTGCGGATTTCATAAGGAGCCCAAATGAAGTAGGCACCGAGGTCACGCTCGCCTTCGACGGCAGAGTTCAGCGCGTCTGGTCGCTCCAGCGCGTGGCGGTTCTGGGAGGATTGGAGGTTGCTAAAGCCATAAGGAACCTTGGACAGACCCAGGCGCACCCGGAACTCACGGGCAGGATCCAGGGACACGTCCGCATACACGTCGCGGGCCTGGAGGGCGTTCGATCCGCCCACGCTGGCCATGAAATCGCTTTGAAGGTAGAGGTACACATGGTCTGTCACGTCGCCGCTGAGCACCAAGCGGCCGCGGCGGATGCCGAGACTCTGGGTGTCGCTGACAAAGCTGTCATTAGGCACATGAACGCCGGGGTTGTCTCCATCTCCGATGATGCCGACGAAACGGTTCTGCATGTAGCCGCGAATCTTGATGCGCTCATACCACTTGTCAGAAAGCAGCGCGTCGAGATCGGTCTTGCTGAGGGTCGAGGGGGAGGTGTTATCGGAAATTTTTGAGAGCTCCTCCACCTGCCCCTTCGTGTTCAGCAGGGTGGATTCGAGATTTTCTATCTTCGCCTCGTCATGGGCGAGGCGCTGCTCCAGGTTCGCCGGGGCTTTGGTGGAAGGAGCCGTTGGTTTCTCCTTGGCGGCGTCCTCTGCCCTCATCGTGGCCATGAGCAGGTCGTACTCGTCGGCGGTGATGGAGCCCTTTTGTTTCATGATGTAAAAGAGCTTTTCCATCGCTGGGCTGGCGACCAGCGGCAGGGAGGGTGGCAGGGCGACGGTGACCGCCGTGAGCATGGCGATCATGCGGGCAAAGGTGCGGTTTAGTTTGGGCTTGAGCATGGGATGTTACAGTTTGGTAAGATGCTGTTGCTGCCACCACGTCAGTGGTGTGATGACGCTGCGTTCTTAGCCGCTGCCCGCCCGGCTTGACGAGAGATCGAGTGTTACGTTTCCGTCACTCACTGCCGCCTCCCGTGGTTGAATTGTGACGTTTTCTTCACACGCGCCGCTTTGACCAATCATGCGGCAAAGCCACCCTCAGCCCTGTCGCAAATTAGCGGCCCATCCCAACGACACACCCATCCATGAAACCCGTCATTACCGCCCTCGTTCTCTCCCTTGCCACGGCTCTGACCGTGCAGGCTCAGACCACCCTGCGCATTCGTGGTTCCGACACGCTCGGGGCCAAGCTCGTCCCTCAGCTCTCGGAAGCCTTCAAAAAACAAGGTGGCAAGGTCAGCTTCGACATCGCCGCCGAAGGTTCCTCCACCGCCTTCACCAATCTCGCCGCTGGCACCGCCGAGATCGGCATGTCCTCGCGCAAGATTAAGGCGGACGAGCGCACGCTCTGCCGCAGCAAGGGCATCTCCATCCATGAGATCGAAATCGCCTGGGACATGATCACCATCGTCGTGAACAAGAACAACCCCATCGCCGATCTCAAGAAGAATCAGATTTTGCAAATGTTCGCTGCTGACATCCAGGACTGGAGCGAAATCGGTGGCACCCCCGGCCCGATCTCCGTGTACACCCGCAACACCTCCTCCGGCACTTACAAAGACTTCATGAGCTTGGCCATGAAGGGCCGCGAATACGGCACCAACAGCCAGAAAATGGCCGGCAACGAGCAGATCGTGTCCGAAGTCAGTTCCAACGCCAACGGCATCGGCTACGTCGGCTATGCCTATGCTGGCGCGAAGGGCATCAAGGTCGTCTCCATTGAAGGCGCAGCCCCCAATCCTGCCGCCGTGAAGAGCTACCCCCTTGCCCGCCCGACGTTCCTCTACACCAGCGGCGAGCCGGCCGGCTCCGTGAAGGAGTTCATCGACTTCTGCCGCAGCCCCGCTGGTGACGCCGTCATCGGCAAGGCGGGCTTCGTGCCCCTCTCCCAAATGAAGTGACCTAATCGTTGGTTGACCGTTCAACGAATCCGGCGAAGGAGAAGCGGCTTCTCTTCGCCGGATTCTCGTTTCGCGGTCTGAAAACCCCCTGCATGGACAGTTCTGAGTCACCACCCCGGCCTCCGTTGCGCAGCCTGCTCGTCAGGAGCCGCAAGTACACCGTGCTGGGCATGGACCCGCAGCAGGTCATCAAAAACTTCTTCGGGGCCAATGCCAGCGTCGCCATCATCGTGCTGGTGCTCATCATGGTGTTCCTCGTGCGAGAGGGCAT
>JBDNIB010000509.1:0-2609 GCA_041688535.1 Prosthecobacter sp. | reverse complement strand
GCGTGAGGCATTGCAAAGCTCGCTGGGCCAGCTCTCCACGCGCTTCACCGAACTGTCCGTGTATGCGGCGGCCAAGCCGGTGACGATGCAGCGCTTTTCCGACCCCTATGTGCCGGACGGACCATCGAAAATGAAAATTCTCAGCGCACTGGCCGTGGGCTTGTTCGTCGGCGGCTCCCTCGGCCTCATGCATTGCGTCCTAGGCATGGGCGTGATTTCCAAAATCCAAAGCTATGTGGCAGGCAGGCAATAAAACCAGCCTCCTCACTTGGGGCGTGACTGCGGTGGTGCTCGTCATCACCGTGGCGGTCATCTGGTTTGCGCCGAAGACCTGGCTGGCGCAGGCGCGCGCGGAGATCAGCCCGCTGGACGTGTCGCCCACCGGTATGGCCGGTTTCGTGCGGGTGGACTTCGCCTACGGCAATCGCATGCTACCGCAGGAGATGGTGGCGCGCATGACCAGCAGTGGCACCCTGCGCCGGGCCTTGAAAAAGCTGGGCTGGCCGGATGACGAGAAGGGCATGGACAAAGTGGCGGATTCAGTCATGGCGCACCTCGTTCCTGGCAGCACGGTGATCGAGGTGCTGGCGCGCAGTGACAAGCGCGAAGACGCCCTGGCCCTGGTGGCGGCGGTGCTTGAAGTGCAGGATGACATCCGCCGCGAAATGCGCGGCAGCCTGGCGGAGCAGTTGCTCGGTGTGCTGGACAAGGCCGCCGCTGATCTGGGCAAAGAGCGGCATGAAATCGCGGCAAAACTGGTGAAGATGGATGTGCATCTGCCGGTCGATTTTTCCGCCTTCGTCATCAAGATGGAAACCACGCTCGCCGACATCAACGACCAGCGGATGCGGCTGGCCGGCACCCTGCGCCGGATCGAAACCATGGGGAGCGGTGGCAGTGGCAGCGTCGAGGAGGAACTGTTCGCCACCAATGCCGGTTACGCCAATCTGCGCGCCCGGCTTGGCGGCAAACAGGCCGCGCTGGCCCGCGTCACCACCACCCAGGGCGCGAACAGTGACGAATTCAAACAGACCGCCTCCGAGGTGCGCGCCCTAGAGGCCGAGCTGAAGCAGTTCGTCTCCGGTGCGGCGGCCCAGTATCGGTCGCAGATGCAGGCGCTGGACCAGTCGGCGGAGGAGATCGAAAAACGCATGAAATCACGCGAGGAGGAGCTCAGCGCCGCGCGCACCACGCTGCTGTCACCCGAGTACGAGTCCCTGCGGCTGCGTGCCGACATGATCCAGGAGCAGCTCAAGCAGATCGAACTGCGCCGGGCGGAGATTCAAACGTATCAGCAGCTTCATCAGACCGCGCTGCGTGTCGTGGTGCCACCGGAGGTCGGCGCTGCGCCGGAGGATCGCTTCCGTGGGGCGCGCGTCGTGTTTGCCGTGTTTGGCGCACTGTTTTTTGGCCTGTCGCTGAGCACCATTCTCCGCCACCGCACTGCACCACCGCCGGGAGCAGCCTTCACCTGAACTCCGCCTTTGCCCCTATGGACACGCCACTCGTCTCTGTCGTCATACCCTGCTACAACATGGAACCGTATCTGGCGCAAACGCTGGAGTCCGTGATCCATCAGACTTATCAGAACCTGGAGATCATCATCGTCGATGACGGCTCCAAAGACCGCACCGCCAAGGTGGCGCAAGAGTATGAGATCCGTGATCCACGCGTGAAACTGCTCGTCCAGGCCAACAAGGGGGCTTCCGCTGCACGCAACCACGGCCTCGACCATGCCACGGGCAAATACATCGCCCTGACCGATGGCGATGACTGGTGGGCACCGACGAAAATCGCCAAGCATGTCGCGCATCTGGAGTCGAATCCGGACGTCGCGGTCAGTTACTCCGCCACACAGTTCGTCGCGCTCGATGGCAAGCTGCTGCACTGCCGTTTTCCGAAGACGCACAACCTCAGCGACTACTATCTCTACTGCCGCAATCCCATCACCAACGGTTCCACGCCCGTGTTCCGCCGCGAGGTCTTCGACCAGCATCGTTTCGACGAGGACAAGCCACGCAACAACGACGTGGACTGCTGGCTGCGCATCTGCTTCACAGCGCCGCGAAAATGGAAGCTCGAAGGCATCAACGAGGCGCTCACGTTTTATCGCGTCACCCCCGGTAGCCTGTCGGACAAACTCGACAAGCACTACGACGCCTGCCTGCATACCTGGCAGAAGTCGTATCAATACGCGCCCGCCATCGCCAACAAGTTTGCCAAGCTCGCGGAGGCCTTTCAGCTCCGTAACTACGCCCGCCGTGCCTTCTCGATGCGCCAGGGAGCCGACTGCCGGAAATACATGTTCCAGGCCATGAAAACCTCGATGCGTATGTTCCGCTACGAACCCGTGATGACCTTCATCACCCTCGCCGCCGTGCTGCTGGTGCCGTTCGTGCCGGGAGGGAAGAAACAGTCCTGATCAAATCACCGCGCCTGCGTGGCGGTAATCACGCACGCTGCCATGGAATGGCGTCACTCCTTGCTTACCGCCGCAACGCGTTGATTAGCTCATCCAGCTTGTCGGCGACCATCTGCACCTCTCCCTGCGTCGGCGGATCGCTCACGGCCATGCCCAGCGTGCTCACCCCGTTGCTGTTGGTGCTCGT
>JBDNIB010000508.1:0-2056 GCA_041688535.1 Prosthecobacter sp. | reverse complement strand
GCGTGATGCCGACCGATCATCGTTTCGACCTCACGCGGATTCCAAGCGCGGTGCTCGCCATCCACCCAGATGCCGTCATAGTGATAATGAGCCGCAACGGACGGCAGGAAGGCGATGGGGGAACCGGTGCAGCAGATGCGGGCGACTTGACCGGCACGGATTTTGGCGAGTACTTTGGAATGTCTCATGAAGAGTCAGTGGTTGTGTTTCGAGAGCCAGGCAGTGAGTGGTTCAAGCGGTCCAGAGGCGTCGCCACTGCTGGGGGGGATTATGTGAAGGTCTTGGGCCTGAATCAAACGGCGGGCGAACGCCTCATGCTGTTGCTCTTCGATTGTGAGTGATTTTTTCGTCGCGGAGGGCAGTGCGACGAGGACATCCCACTGCTGCGGGCCGAAGCTGAGAGACCAGTTCATGATCCATGAGTAGCTTTTGTGAAACTGCTCCGGATTTTGCAGCGGCAGCGAAGCGGGTACGGCGATGAGCACGAGATCCTGCGCCTTGGTGCGCACCTTTTTGGCGAATTCTTCGAGCTGGGTGAGTGTTTGTCCTTCGATGGGCCAAAGCGTGACGTTCACAATAGCGTTTGGATACAAGCGTTGAAGCGCCGGAGCGATGAGCGTGTCGTAGGGCGGCATAGCGAGCACTTGGATGGGCTGGCCGACTTTCAGCAGGGCGAAGGTGTGCTGAAGCGCGGGTGTGGGCGGGCCGATGTCTTTGAGCGATGTGGTCTTGCCGGAGATGGTCTGCGCGAGGGTCTCGGCGAAGAGTTTATGCCCGGCCATGTTGGGGTGAATGGGATCGCTGAGCAGTAGATTCCATTCGAGGGCGTCTTTGACGCGCACCGCTTCAAACGCAGCGAAGCAATCGGCCACAAAAAGCGATTCTGCCTTGGCAATATCGATGATAGCCTGCGTGAACTCAACAAGCCTGGCCCCAGGACGTTGAGGGGATTCAACGATGGAGTTTTGCGTGCAGAGAACGACTTCAGCGTTGATCTGGCGACAGCGCGTGATGATTTCGACGAGGTTCTTTTTGAAGACGTCCACTTTCGTTCCCACCAAGTCGTTCATGCCGAACATGACGGTGACCAGATGCGGTTTGTATGCGAGAACGTCACGCTCCAGGCGCTTGAGTCCGCCGGTGGTGGTGTCGCCGCTGATGCCTGCGTTGCGCACCGTGATCTGGGCCTGCGGGTGGATTTTTTGCAGGGCGATTTGCAACATCTCGGGATAGGCGCGGAGACCGCCACTGTGATAATAGACGCCAGTGATGCTATCGCCGATGCAGACGATGCGCACAGGTTCTTTGCCTTCGGCAAGCAGTTGCGCGGTCTTGGGCGGCGCGGCGACCAGAAGGCTGGCGCAAGAGAGGACAAGAAGAATCAGGCGCATGGTGATCAAGGTTGCTTCAACCAGTCGAGTGTGATGCGGCGAATACGCAGACGGTTGAGCGCGCCGACTTTACTGTCACCAGCGCAGTAGCCGATGAGCATGGCATCGCCCACGTAATGGATGGCGGTGTAGTGATAGAGACCATCGGGATCGTTCTCGATAAGTTTGCGCTGCGGCCAAGTTTTCCCGCCGTCGGTGGAGATCGCGGCGACGTAGGGGTTGCGTCTTTTCGGTGGGAAGGGAAACAGGCCAGAGTGATCGTTGTAGATGGCGAGGAGGTCGCTGCTGCCGGGCAGGCGCTTGATGCTGGCGGGACCGTTGGGGGACTTCATTTCCGTGGGCACGGGCGGCGTGAAAGTCTTGCCTGCATCGGTCGAGTTGAAGCCGTATTGCGCGCCTTGATCGGTGCGGCACCAGGAGAAGAGGGAGCCGTCGGCAAGTTCGACGACGCCCGGTTCCTGCAAGCCGCTGCCGCTGCGCACGGGCATGGCCCACCAGCTTGAAGACTCGGTCCAGGTGGTGCCTTCGTCGTCAGAGTAGAGCCATGTCGCGATGGCGCGGGCGTCCCAGGACTTGCTGGTGTGTGGATCGGTGCCGCGCGACCGGTGAAAGGCCAACGGCAGAATGATGCGGCCCGTGGCGGTCTGGATGACGCGGTCGTTGTT
>JBDNIB010000507.1:0-2706 GCA_041688535.1 Prosthecobacter sp. | reverse complement strand
CTGTTTTCGAAGCACGGCATGAGCCACTTGGCCTATTGGACACCGACGGATGCGGACAAAGGCGCAGGCACGAAGCTCATCTACATCCTCGCCCACGCCAGCAAAGAAGCCGGGCAGGCCTCCTTCGCCGCATTCCGTGCCGATCCTGACTGGGTGAAGGCCAAAACCGCCAGCGAAGAGGGGAACGGCGGTTCTCTGACCATCGAGCCGCTGACTGAAGGCGTGAAGAGCATCTACATGAAGCCGACGGACTTCTCGCCGATCCAGTAAGCTCGCAACACCGCCCGTCATGCGCCCGTATGCTGCGGGCCATGATTTCCCTTCGCACGCTCTGCTTCGCCCTCGTTGCCACTTCCATCCAAGCCGCCACGCCCACGTTTGAATGGGTCGCGGCCGGCGGCGGGGCAAAGAGTGACAAGACGCGGGCGGTGACGTTTGACCGCGAAGGCAATGTCTTCATGGCGGGAGAAACGACCGACGACGGCACCTTTGGCGATCTCAAACGCACCGGACTCGGCGGGTCGGATTTTTTCCTCACCAAAGTGTCCAAGGAGGGCCGCTTTCTCTGGGTGCGCAGTCTTGGCGGCAGCTTGGTGGACCGGGGTTATGGCGTGGCGACGGATGCGGCGGGCAATGCCTACGTCACCGGCCATTACCAAAGCACCGACGCGCAGGCGAACGGCCAGACGCTGCCGAACGCGGGCGATTATGATGTCTTTGTCGCCAAATACGACCCCGCTGGCACGCTGCGGTGGATCAGGACCGCCGGTGGCAAGGGCTACGACTATGGCCACGGCATCGTGGTCGATTCAAAGGGCGACATCGTCATCACCGGAGCCGTGGCGGGCGAGGCGAAGTTCGGCGATGTCACTGTGAACGCCGGCAGCACCACGCGCCCGATTTTCTGCGCCAAATACGACGCAGAGGGCGCATTGAAATGGGTCAGAACCACGGCGGGCAAGTTCTCCGGCAGCGGGCATGGCCTTGGAGTCGATGGCACCGATCACATCTACATCGGCGGCAGTGGCAGCGGCACAGGGAGCCTGGGGACCGTGGTGCTGGAGTCCAAAACCTCCGCCGGGATCGTCTTGAAGCTCACGCCTGACGGAGAAGGCGTTTGGGCTGCCACGTTGCCTGGAGCACCGAGCGCTGGCTTTCATGAGATCACGGTCGATACCGCCGGCCGCACTTGGTGCGCGGGCATGTTCAAAGGCGAACTCAATGGCGGTCCGATCAAAACCACGGGCGACAAGGACAGCGACGGCGTGCTGGCGCATTTCAGTCCCGAAGGGAAGCTCGTCTGGAGCCACGTCATCCAGGGACCGGCCACCGATTACTGCCTCGGCGTCACCACCGATCACACCGGGCGTTGCTTCGTCACGGGCGAGTTTTCTGCCACCGCCACCTTCGCCGACCAGACGCTCACCTCACAAGGTGCCACGGACATCTACACGGCGGCGTTCAATGCCAAAGGCAGCCTCGAATGGTTGATCCAAACCGGCGGAATCAAGGGTGACAACGCCTATTGCATGGCTTGGCACCCCTCCGGCAGACTAATTTTTTCGGGTGCCTGTGTCGCACCTGTGACATTCGGCGGGCAGACCATGAGCTCTCCCGGCGGGGCCGAGGCCTACGGGGTGGTTTTGCGTCTGAAGTGACGGCGTGGCACTATAATTAGGCTTTATTTGGCCTAAAGTTCGGTTATGCGGCCGATCCCGGCTACAATTCCCCCGTTTGACAGTGGGGACGAAGTGGACACCATGTGCGCCCCTCCGCTTGGGCCTCCCATCCGGCAGAGTGTGAAGAAACAACCCCACCACCGATTGAAGCTCATCACCCTCCTGTGTCTCGCTGCTTTGTGCGCCTCCGCTTTCGCGGAAGAAGTTAAAAACTCAACCACAACGCAAGCCGGCACTCCAGGCCAAATCATTGCAGGCGTTCGTACCACCGCCTACACCCACGACGAAAGCGATCACATCAAGTACGGTGCCCGCAGCGCCGTGGGATCCCAGCTCAAATACGGTCAGTTGCGCAGCGCCGCTGCTGACTGGTCCATCTACCCGGTGGGCACCGTGTTTCAGATCGCAGGCGATCCCTCGCTCTACATCGTGGACGACTACGGCTCCGCCTTGGTCGGCACCAAGACGATCGATCTGTACAAGCCGAGCTTCAGCGCCATGAACCATTGGGGCACGCGCCGCGTGACCATCAAGGTCATCAAGTGGGGTTCCTTCGAAAAGAGTCTCGCCATCCTGAAGCCCCGCGCCTTCAAGGCTTCCCACATCCGCAAGATGGTCGCCAGCATCGAAGCCCGCGCGGCCTGATCCCCTCCCTCCCAAAACCTGAATCCAGGTTCAGCCACGTAACTGCCTCGTCAGTTCCGTGGTTTTTTTGTTTGGGCCGATCAAAATAGCTGACAACGGCAAGGAAGTGAATCATCCCGCTCAACGCCATGAAACATGTAACTATCGTTGTATTCTCGCTCTGTCTGTTGATCGGCGGTTCATATGTGTATTCGCAACGGAATGCTCGAAACGACTTCTATGAGTTTTGCACCACGCAGGCTTATGGGTGGCCTTACCCGTGGAAAATCGACAATTGTGAATGTGATGGGAAAGGAGGGCGGGCGGAATTGGATCCTTCAGCGCACTATTGGAATGCTGGCGTTGTACTTGTTTCCGCGTTCGTTGCCACAGGCTGCTTTCG
>JBDNIB010000506.1:0-3983 GCA_041688535.1 Prosthecobacter sp. | reverse complement strand
CAGCATCGCCCGCAGCATCACCCGCAGCGCCTGATTGTCCGATTTTTCCAGCAAAGCCGTATGCGCGGCCCGTTCTGAGCGGGCCTTGACACACTTCTGTCCGTCACGACTGCGGTAAAAGCGCAGCAACTCCCCACGGTGGCCTTTCGAGTCGGCCAGTAGGTGCTGTTTAAACCAACCAGCCTCCGCCGCCCCCATGTGCAGCGGGTGCAGATGCTGGGAGATCTTCCGCCAGCCCTCCCAGCCACCGCTGCGGGCGGTCTTGCCTTGCTGCAAGCCCTCCTCCACCGCATCCCTCCACTGGCGCTTCAAGTCAGCGCCCCGGCCGCTGGAGGAAGAACCAAAGCCCCGCAGATCCTGCTCCTGTTCCCAGACATTCAGCAACTCGCGCCCGGCACCGCCGAGTACCTCTGCTTCTTCGATGCCCAAATCACGCGCCAACAGACGGTACACGCCATGAAAACCGAACGCAGCCGCTGTTTTTAAATAAGTCTCCGCCGAAAGCGCCAGCCCACGGTCCACCGCCTGTTTGGCCTTTTGACTGCCGGGTAGGCTCAGAGATTCCCCATCCATGCCATGGCGCACGAGTCCCTCCACCACATGCCATTCAAACACCAGCCAAGGCTCCGTGCGGCGGTCCTTCGCCAGGCGGTCGGCGTCAAAGGCAGCGCACAGTTCCAGTGACACAGCTTGCATGGTCAGGTAGCGCAGCCGCCGCTGCCGCTCACGCACCCCCGGGCAAAGTAGCAGCGCCAGCTCATCGGCGATGCCATACAGTCCCAGTGGATCGAGCCCGCCTTCCGCAGACTTTTCCGGGTCTGCCATTGACATCATCGGTAGGAGAGCGGCGGTGGCTGGCATGGATTGTCCCTGAGCTATCGAGAGCGATCTCGAATGCACGCCCTGATCACACGCGTCAGCCTCAATCTGCAAACAACTTGCAGCAAAGTCGCTTAGCAGCTATTCATCCCAACTCTGCCACCACCATGAAATCCATCCTCGCAGTCTGTCTGCTGTCTTTCTCCCTCGGTCAGGCCGCACCGCTCAAAATCGCCTCCCTGCACCCGCTGCTCGCTGATCTCGCGCAACAGGTGGGCGGGGCCAATGTCGAAGTGGTCGAAATCCTCAAGCCCGGCGGCGACATCCATCACTTTGAACCGGCCCCGAAGGACATCGCCGCCATGCGCGGTGCCAAGCTCCTGCTCGCTTCCGGCAAGGAGCTGGAAACCTACCTCGACAAATTGCGCGACAGCCTCGGCGCGGACATCAAGCTCGTCGAAGTCGGCGAAAAAATCCCCTCTATCCCCTTCATCTGCCATGAGGACCATGGAGCTGGTGAGCATGATCACCACCACGGCCAGTTCGACCCGCACTGGTGGCACAGCGCTGAAAACATGAAGCGAGCCGCCCGCGTCATGGCCGACGAATTCAGCGCCGTCGATCCGGCCCATGCAGCGGCCTACTTGGCCGGTGCCAAGGCCGCCGCCAAACGCTTCGGCGAGCTCAAAAGCTGGGCGCAGAAGGAAATTGCCAAAATTGACCGCAAAGACCGCAAACTCGTCACCGCGCATGCCGCCTTTGGCTATTTCTGCAAGGAGTTTGGCTTCGAGCCGATCTCCCTGCTCGGCATCGGCCGCAACGATGACGCGGACTCGAAACACATCGCCGAAACCATCGCGGAAATCCGTGAGCATGGCATCAAGGCCATCTTCCCCGAAGATCAGGCGAATCCGAAAGTCCTCACCGAGATCGCCCGCAGCACCGGCGTGAAAATCGGCGATGCGCTGATCGCCGACGGCACCGCCAAGACCGCCCACACCTTTGAAACGATGCTCGCGCACAACGTCCGCGCCATCGTCGCCGCTCTGGCCCCTGCTCCTGCGAAATAGCTCATGCGTGGCTTCCCGCCCATTCAGATTTTCCTGCTCTGCCTCGCGTTCAGCGTGCTCGCAGTGCCGCTGAGCCATCTCACTGGCGACACGAGTAACGCAAAGATCATCCCGCCCAAAGCCGCTGAATCGACCAGCGTGAAGGCGCTGCTACGGCTGCGTTTCGCCCACCCACCGACCACGCTCAGCCTCAAGATCGCCGATAAGGAACTGATCACCGCTATCGACACTTCGCCGCTCGAAATCGACACCTCGCTGCCGTCATTCAAAAACGGCGTGGACGTTTTTCTCGCCGCCACTTGGCCTGACAACACGCCCGACACCGCCCTCACGCTCGAAATCGAACCCGATGGCCTCGAAGCACGTCGTGAGACACGTTGGTCCAGCGGCGGCAGCCTGGATGAAGTCATCACCTTTGCATGGCAATGACCGCCGCAACTCCACATGACACAAGCAAGGAGCACGTCTGCTGGGGCGGCGGTTGTGAGCACGGCCAGCAGCACCGCCTCGAAGTCGCGGATCTCAGCGTGCAGTATCAGGAAGTGCGGGCGCTAGAAAAAATCAGCTTCGCCACCGAATGCGGGCGCAGTTTGGCCCTCATCGGCCCGAACGGCGCGGGCAAGAGCACGCTGCTGAAATCTCTCGCCGGACTGATCCCCTGCGGCAGCGGCTCGATCCTCTGGCGGGGAAAACCGCTCACCCGCAGCAGTCACGAAATCGCCTACCTGCCGCAGCGGGGCGACATCGACTGGAACTTCCCCATTACTGTGCGCGGCCTCGTCGAAATGGGTCGTTACCCGAATCTCGGCTGGTGGCGGCAGTACTCCCGCCACGATGCCGAAATCGTCGAGCGCGCACTCACCAGCATGGAATTGCGCGATTTGCAGGACCGTCAGATCAGCGCCCTTTCCGGTGGCCAGCAGCAGCGTGCATTCATCGCGCGTGCGCTCGCCCAAGAAGCTCACGTCCTGCTGCTTGATGAACCCTTCACCGGCCTCGACAAGCCTGCGCAGGAAAACCTGTCCGCCTTGTTCAAAGAATTCACCGCCGAAGGCCGCCTCCTCATCGCCAGCCACCACGATCTGCAAACCGTCAGCGCCAACTTCGACGACGTCCTCCTCATCCGCCGCCAGCAGATCGCCTTCGGCCCTGTCGCCAGCACCTTCACGCCCGCGACCATCGCCAGCGCTTACGACAACCAGGATCAAGCATCCAGCAAATAGCCACGAGCAGCCAGATGCCCACGATCACCGATTTCCTCGCCGAACCCATCGCCAAACGTGCGCTGCTCGCGTGTTTGATGATCGGCTTCGCGAATGGTTTCGTCAGCGCTTTTGTCGTGCTGCGGAAATCCGCGCTCAAGATCGGCACCATCTCGCATTCGTTGCTGCCCGGCCTCGCCGTCGCGGTGTTGATTGCCGGCCTGTCACAATGGAGCGCCCTCGTCGGTGCTATTTTTGCGGCCTTGATTGTCGGTCTCGGCTCCATCTTCCTCTCCCGCACCTCGCGACTGGATCAGGACACCGCCATGGGCGTTCTGTACACCACCGCCTTCGCCGCCGGGCTGACGGCGGGCAGCTCGCTGATCGGGCCCATCATTCCGCCCAGTATCTTCATGATTCTCTATGCCTCGCTGACCAATACCTCTGTCGGGGATCTCTTCCTCGCTGGGGTGATCCCCGGGTTGCTACTGGGGCTCGCTTTCATGGGCATGAACGCCTGGTATGCATGGCAGAAGGGATTGGAGAAGCGTGGCGGACTGCCCACGATCCAGGAAGTATCATGGGCGGCCCTGGGAGCACTACCTGCCTTGGTAGCCCCCTTCATCATCGTGGCGGGCATCGTTATGGGCTTCGTCACACCCACGGAGTCCGGCGCCTTGACAGCGCTGTACGTGGCGCTGTGCGGCATGGCCCAGGGCAACCTGCACATCGCCGACTTCTGGAAGGCAATCGTCGACACAACGCGCCTGACTTCGGCGATTTTTCTGATCATGGCAGCATCCGCCACGATCAGCTGGTTGCTTTCTTATGCTCAGGTACCCAACCAATTTGTTGCCCTTTTGACGCCTTACATCGAGCAACCGGTGGTGAT
>JBDNIB010000505.1:0-6810 GCA_041688535.1 Prosthecobacter sp. | reverse complement strand
TAACGGCAGCGATGGAGGTCGCGTTCGCTTTCACGATGGAGTCGGCCCCTACCGTGAGCGCCCCGATCGTTACAAGATTCAGGTCGGAGGTAAGCCCATCTGCGTTGATTAAATTATTCGCGCCCGTGGTGAATGCGCCGCTGAAAGTGAGGGTGGCCGGCTTGGTGCCGCCAATGCTGATGGTGTCGCCTGCTCCGAGCGTTAACACTCCGCCAGAATAGTTACCCGGGCTGACGACGGTGACGCCTGGAGGAAGAGTGGTTGATACGTCTGAAAGAATATAGTCAGTCCCCACGGCGGCTATGATTGTCACAACATAATCTTCCACCTCGCCATTGCCGCTCGCACTGGTCTGCTGGTGGAGGTCAGGCGCACACGCACACCCGCCGTGCCTCTACTGGCGTTCGCGGACACGGTGAAATTGACCGTACGGTTGGAATTGGAAGTGCCGTTGGCGATGGTGATGTTGGTGGCGATCTGCTCACCGGAGTCGGTGAGCACACCATTGCGGTTGAAGTCGATCCAGACGTTGAGGTAAACCGTGGAACCACTGGTGTTGCTCACATTGACCGTCATGCTGCCCGCCACTCCCTGAGTCACGCTGGCAGGCAGGGTGACGCCGTCTTCGTCATCAGGCGTTCCTGTGATGTCATCGCCCGTGGCGGTGGCATTGGCGGTGATGGACGATTCACTGTCAGTGCGAGCCCCGATTTTCAGCTTCGAATTGACAGTGCTGCTGGCACTGGAAAACCCCGAGTAGTCGCTGTAATCCGTCTGGGCCACGGCGGCCAGCGTTGACATCAACCAGACGGAGCACATTGAAACGATGAAACGTGTCGCTTTTAGGCGACACGTCAGACCGGGTAATCGTGATGCGGTATCCCTCATGGGGTGGATTTTAGGATAGGGACAGGCGAGTCCGGCTGCGTGTGCGGCGGGTCAGATGTGAGGCGGCGGCGGCGAGCAGCAGCAAGGCCGAGCCCGGCTCCGGCACCACGGCGGTCTGGAGACTGAATACCCCAGGATTCGCACCAAAGGTGCCGTCGCCCTGGACGTTGTTGCTCCGCCGGTGATCGCCTGATCCGCCGTGGCCAGATCCCAGTTGTAGGAGCCCAGCTCATCAGCGGGATCAGGAAAGCGCCAAGTGTTGGACAGGTTGCGGCTGTCCCCCACCAAGGCCCATTCACTGCTTGGGACGATCAATTTGGAGTTGTACACCCATAGGTAAGCCTTTTCCCCCTGCGTGAACACATCCGCAGGATTCGCGTCAGGCGAATTCGAGTAGCCTCCGAAATCATGGTTCACGGTCCCCGCAAAAAACTGCTCCACCGAGTTCCAACCTTCGCTGTCCGGGTCGTCCAGGTCCAAAGGCATCGCATCGAACGCACGGTCAAACACCTTCCAGTTCGCCGCCCATTGATCGACGTTCTGATAAGTCGGGGTGAAAGCGCCAAAGGAGCCGATTTCGAAGGAATAATCGGACGTCAGCGGCTGGCCGTTGCTGTCGAACAGGGTGTCATTGAAGGCACTGCCCCAGAAGACCGTGCTGGCGCTGGCACCGCAGCACAGCCACGCCATCACACCAAAAAAGGCGGCCAGCGGGTTGATTCGTGAGGGTAGTTTCATTGGGAACAAGGAGGTGGGGAGGGAGCATTGGGCGGTGGCTGAGCTGGTGCGCCAGAGTCACCGCCGCACCGAAACGACAGAGCTTTGAGCCTAAATATATCAGGTATATTATAATTACAATAAACCCAACAAATCAGCCGCCTTCCTGGCCTATTTTCGCGCCTGAACTGGCGGCGTGCGGCGCTTTGCCACCCGCCAAGCGATCCAACTTGAGCGCTTTCAGCCCCCATTTTTACCCCAGGGGCAGAAATCTCATGCGCGGGCCGCTGCCGGGCGTTAGAAGAGCCAATGAAGTTGGAACAAGGCCAAATTTGGAAAAAAGGTGAGGGCTATTATCGCATCGTCGAATGGGCGCGGCTGTCCATCGAGTACAAGCTCATGCAGGACCCAGCGACCAAGGAAGGCACGCTGCACAAGGTCACGAAAAAGGAATTTTGCCGCCTGCTCAAGGACGCGGTGCTCGTGAAGCCGGAGGATCTGCCGGCGGCGGGTGCGGAACTCAGCCCCGCGCCTGCTCCAGAAATAGCGTGAACTCGTGCCGGTTGTAGGTCAGGTGCGTCTGCGCGAACAGCCGCAGTCCAGCGGTAGCGGCGGTTTGCACGATCTGCTCAAACAAATCACTGGGCAGATCGACGGTCTCGACCCGTGGCACCTTCAGGGTGAACACCACCAGCCCGTGCGGTTTTAATAACGCAATAGCCGCACCACTGAGACTTTGAACGCCCTCCCCTACCAGACAAAACGCAGAACTACCACTGAGCGACTTGTTGCAACAATAGGGGCGTTTCACGGATGAGGAAGATGCCGTGGAATGGCTGCTGCGCGGGCGCAGGCGGTGTGGTGGTTTGCGCCGCGTCTTGAGCTGCCAGGACGGAGGCGTGGTGCTGTTGTCGAGGTAGTAGCTGGTGTAACTGTTGAGTTCGGGCGAGCTGTCGTCATCCCAGAGGTGGCGACGGCCGTCGGTGGCGGGAGTGCTTCCAGCGCGGAGGCGGTAAACGGCCGGGCGTTCATGCTCAGGGCGTCCTCGGTCCAGGCGGCATTCTCGTTAGTGACTGTGGTGAAGGTATTGGCGGCGGTGTTGCAGAGCAGCAGGCGGCCGGCAGTCGTGAACGCGGCAGGCGGCAGGAGATAGGCCAGCATCCAGTGGGTGCGGCGGCGATGCGTGATCCCTCGAGTCCGGCCAGCGTGGTGGCGGTATCCAGGGTGCTTTTGTTGCCAGAACTGATTGGGCATCGATCTCGAACCGCTGACTGGCCAGAGCACAGTCCATGACCTCGAGGTAATGCGAGCCTGCGGGCAGTGTGAGCGTTACCGTCGCGGCGGCCTTGGCGATCACGAACGTCCCCGGTGGCGGTGCTTTGATGATTCGGGTTGTTGATCGTGGCCGTGACCGGGTAACTGCCGTGGATGGTCTGCGGAGCGTTCGGCCAAGTCACAGCCAGGCCAGCCGGGCGCGTTGACACAGGATTTACAAGATGGCAGAATTCAAATTCTCCGGTTAATCGAGCCAATTGCAAAACCCCAGGTAATAGGGCCATTCCGGACTCTTAAAGATTCTAAACACGGCTGGGATGCCCCGTTTACGGCGGTTTTGCAATTGGCGCTGATCTCAGATTTATGGGAGAAATACGTTTAACAAAAGGTGCTGCTTGTGGGGGTCGTTAGGCAGCGATGATACCTGGCACAAAAAAACCGGTCTCTGGCTCACCACGAACCAAGAGACCGGTTAGAACTGCACTGCTAATGAAGTCTCAGCAGGCAGGATACAGATGACGACGGCGGCGCAGGATCAGCCCGATCCCGGTCGCCGAGATGAGCAATGCACCGCTTGGCTCAGGCACGGCAGCAAGCTGGGCCTCAAAGGTATTGTCAGCCATTACCGAAGTGATGGTGCCACCACCAGCCAGAATGCCCCCTGCCCCGCTAGAACCGTAGTTCGTGTCAGTGCGTCCATAAATGACACTGGTCATGTTTGAAAACTCAAAGGTGTCCGCTGGCAGAATGGAACCGAAAGTAGGCAGTGCCCAGCTCCCAGTGCCGAGAAATGCCTGACCACCTGTGGAGCCAGTTTGGCCCAAAGCATCATACACCCACATGTAGGCATTTTGGCCGTCGGAGGCAGAGCTTAGCACATTGTCTGTGCCGCCAAAGGTCCAGGGAATGCTGTTAATTAGCATGTCTGAGCCGAGCATGTTCCAGTTACTGTTCCATGAGCCGATGTTTGTATCCGTAGGCGCGAAGCCAGTATTGAAGTAGCCGACACTGAAGGTGTAATTGGTCGAATCCAGCGGTGTGCCGCCGCTATCAAAGTAGGTCTGCTGGGAGCCGGAAAAGGTGGCGGTGCCACCCCAGTTGAAGGATTGAGCGGAGGCCTCCTGGGTGGAAAGCGCGGCAAAAGCCAGCGCAATAAGGAGGGAGATTTGATGAGTGATTTTCATGTCGGGTTTTATCTTGGTGGGTTTGAGCTGAGCAGTTTGAGCAGAGGAGATTGCTGGTGTTTTCTGGTGGTAGCCCGAGGGAGGCTTCTGCTCCTCCCCCGAGCCACTCCTGAGTGACGATCACGGCGTCCACGGACGTGGAATGACCAAGCTGTTCACAGCAGTCGCATTGAAGCGCTTGATGAACTGGGCTCGTCCGGCCTTCATGAAAGGTGTGGAACTGGCATTGCCGATCGGCGATTGCAGCGTCCAATACTGGTTCGGCGCACCGGCATTGAGCAGCCAGTAGGAGGTATAGCCGGATGTGTTCGGCGTGCTGTCACCTTTCCAGAGCTGGATCTGATCCGCGAGACCAGCCGAGGTCGCTCCGACAAAGCCACTAGCTAGGGTATGCGCGCGGCTGTTTGGCGTGTCATCCAGCGGATAGCCGCCTGCGGTCAATGAAATGTCAACTGGCAGATTCAGACGGAACTGGTTCATACGGGCTTCCCCGATATGATTGACCATGCTGGAGCTAGCGCTGTTGGTGTGCTTCACCAGCACGCCCATGCCTGATGGGATGACCAGCGAATCACAGTTCACCATGCCGGCTGGCTTCGACCAGTAGTAGAAGGATGGGCCAGCATCCAGCAAGTAATAGGTGGTGAAGATACCGCCGATAAAGGTCTGCACCTGATCCGCCGTGCCGCTGCTGTTTGATCCAGTGAAGACGGCTTTCGGCGCGAGATCTGCCAACATGACATGCTCACGCAGCAGGAAGGTGGCACCCGCGAGCTCTGATGGCAGGCTGTTTGTGGTGTTGTTCACGCTGGCTAGGTCCAAGCCGATGCTCGTCGCGGTCGTCGTAGCATAGCTCACGTCGATGCGATGTCCTTCATTCGCGCCACTGGTGATTTCCACATAGTAGGGCTTCGTCGAGTCCATGTAAGTACGCAGGTCGCGCGTATCGGGCAAATAGGAGACCATCGAAGAGCCAGAAGCACTGCTGATGGTGCTGGAGAAGACAGGTTTCTTCACCAGGTTATGGCTAGAGCTTTGATAAGTGCCCTGGACATTCGTGCTCATCCAGCCTTCGACCCAAGTGTATTGAGTCGCAGCAGGAGCCGCCAGATCAAGCTTCATACGAACGAAGCCTTTGCTGCCAGCTGCACCGCGCGCGGTCCACTTCAGAGTCTCTGTGCCATCCATGTTCGAAGTCGTGGTCAGGGCAGCTGAGACAGTTGTCCAGACTGCCAAATCGCTGCTCTGTTCCAGCGTGTAGCTGACATCCGCACGACCGCCTAGAGGACGGCGGTAAGTGACATCGTAGCTGCCGTCTCCAGCAGTTGCGACATTCAGGCCGGCATTACCCGCCGTCACTGCTCCCCCGTTACCCAGCACCACTGGGACTCCTGAAGCAGGATCACTGCCGAAGGCGTACTCCATGAGGTCCGTGAGACGATCTAGGTCATTGTTGCTGGCCGGTATAGGACCGGCACCAATGGTGCTTCTGCGCCATGTTTCATATGGAGTGAGAATCTCGAACGTCCCGGAGGCGGAACCCTGATAATTCGGGTCGTTGATCGTGGCGGTGACCGGGTAACTGCCGACGGCGGTCTGCGGAGCGTTCGTCCAAGTCACGGTCAAGCCGACCGGAGCCGTCGTCGCCGTGGGCGTGAGCGGGCTGCCGGTGTAGGTTTGCGTCAGATCGCTGAGCGTCACCGTGGCGGTGGCCTTGGCGATCACGAAGTTCCCCGCCGACAATCCGGTCAGGGTGTTGTAGTTGGCGCTGTCCGTCGGAACGAAGTCCGCCGTGACCGCATAGGTGCCGGCAGGGGTCTGTGTCGCTGCGCCGCCGGTAAGGATGTTCGCCACCACGCCAGAAACGGAACTCGCGGAGATCGCGACCGTGGCGGACTGGCCGGAGCCGTTGTAGGTCTGCGGGGAATTGCTCACCGTCAGCGTCGCCGTCGGCGTGGCCTTGGCGATCGTGAACGTCCCGGAGGCGGACCCCTCGTAGTTCGGGTCGTTGATCGTGGCGGTGACCGGGTAAGTGCCGGCGGCGGTCTGCGGAGCGTTCGTCCAAATCACCGTCAAGCCGACCGGAGCCGTCGTCGCCGTGGGCGTGAGCGGGCTGCCGGTGTAGGTTTGCGTCAGATCGCTGAGCGTTACGGTGGCGGGAGCCTTGACGACCGTCTGGCAGGCGGGTGAGGGTGGCACGACCAGCGTCGTGTCATTGACCACGCTTGAAGTTATGGTAACGACTCCGGCACCGAGCGCCACCACCACGCCACCGACGCGTGAGTCCGTCACAGTGATGGCTCCGTCGCCAGTGATGACATCGCCGCCGACATGCACGCCGGTTAGCGTCACGACCCCGGCACCCGAGGGGATGATGTCGCCTCCGACCTTGCTGCCGGCACCCACCGTGATGGCACCTGCAACGGTGCTGATGCTGCCACCTATTTTTACATTCGTGGTGAGTGCGACCACGCCAGCGCCAGTGGTGATGACGCTGCCGCAAGTCGCACTCCCTTCACCAATGGTGATGCCGCCCGCTATGGTCGTGATATCACCATCAATTTTGACGTTCGCCCCCAGGGTGACCACGCCGGCTCCGGTAGTAATACCACCGCCGACAGTCTGACTCCCATCTCCGACGGTGACGGCTCCGGCTCCGGTGCTGATACCCCCACCCGTTGTGACGTTTGCGCCCAGTGTGACCACCCCGGCTTGGGTGGTAATAGCACCGCCGACAGAACAGATC
>JBDNIB010000504.1:0-1932 GCA_041688535.1 Prosthecobacter sp. | reverse complement strand
GCTGCTGCTGCCGCTGGCGACGCCGCACCTGCGGAAGACGTTGGCTAATCTCCTGACACATCACTCAAAACCACGAAGAGGCCGCTGCAAAGCGGCCTCTTTTTTATGACTACGGGCGATGGCAAAAAATGACGCAAAGTTGGAATCGCATCAGGGGCATGATATGCCATCATCACCGCCGCTATGAACAACACCCCTATCCCCTCCACGCACAACAAGGCCATCGGCTACATCCTCTGGATCTTTGGGTTCACCGGTGCGCACCGCTTTTACTTTGGCCGTCCGCTCACGGGTATCCTGTGGCTATTCACTGGTGGCCTGTTTCTCATTGGCTGGTTCATTGATCTGTTCCTCATTCCAAGCATGGACCGTGAGGCGGATCGTCGCTTCGCCACTGGCCCCATCGAATACTCGGTGGCCTGGCTGCTGCTCACCTTCCTCGGCGTCTTTGGCATGCATCGGTTTTACCTGGGTAAATGGGGCACCGGGCTGCTCTACCTGCTGACCGGCGGCGGATTGCTCATCGGGGTGATTTATGACTTTTGTACGCTGAACACGCAGATCAGCAAACTGAACGGGGCCAGAACGGCGGCACAATGAAGGGTTGCCAAAAGTCCGGGTTTCTGGCAAAACGATAAGGAAACCTCCAACCCAGTAACTGCTATGACCTCACGCCGCTCATTCATCACGCAATCCACTCTCGCCTTCACCGCGCTGTCCGCAGGCCGCGTTCTTGGAGCGAATGAGAAAATCCGCATCGGCTCCATCGGTCTCGGCGGACGCGGCATGGGTTCGGCAGCGTGGTTTTCCAAAATTCCGGGCGTGGAGATCGCCTATGTGTGTGATGTGGACCAGAAGGTGGTGGATCGGGCGAAAAAGGCCTATCCGAATGCCAAGGCGACGACGGATCTGCGCAAGCTGATCGAGGACAAGGACATCGACGCGGTGATCGTCTCGACCTGCAATCACTGGCATGTACTGGCGTCCATTTGGGCGCTGCAAGCGGGTAAGGATGTGTATGTGGAAAAGCCCATCTCCCACAACATCTGGGAAGGTCGCAAGCTGGTGGAGGCCGCGCGGAAGTACAACAAGATCGTCCAGGGCGGCACGCAGCAGCGCAGCGATCCGTTGCAGGATGAAATCAAAGCTTTCCTGGATAGCGGCACCATCGGCAAACTCAAATATGTGCGTTGCAATCGCTACGGCGAGCGTGCTTCCATCGGCAAGCTGGACCAGCCGCTGACACCACCGGAAAGCGTGAACTACGACCTGTGGCTCGGCCCGGCGAAGGATGAGCCGATCTTCCGCGAAAAATTCCACTACGACTGGCATTGGAACTGGAACACCGGCAACGGCGAGCTGGGCAACTGGGGTCCGCACATCCTGGATGACCTGCGCAACGTGGTGTTCCGCGACAAGGTGAAGCTGCCGAAGCGTGTCATCTCCGGTGGTGGTCGCTTTGGCTGGGATGACGCGGGTGAGACGCCAAACACACACTTCGCCTACTACGACACGGGCGATGTACCGGTGATTATGGACGTCCACAGCCTGCCCCGCATGAAGGGTGTGAAGGCGGATGACGTGTACTTCCGCCGCAAGACGGGGGCGTTTCTCGTCATTGAGTGCGAAGGCGGCTACTACACCGGCAGTCGTGGTGGCGGCACCGCCTATGATGCCGAGGGCAAGAAGCTGCAGACCTTCAAAGGCGACGGCGGCGGCAAGCATGCGGCCAACTTCATTGCGGCCATGCGCAGCCGGAAAAAGGAGCAACTCAAAGGCGAGATCGAGGACATTCATTTCTCCAGCGCCTGGTGTCATTTGGGCAACATTTCCTGGCGGTTGGGACAAAAGTACTCACGCGACCAGGCGGAGGCGGCGGTGAAGGAATTCCAACCCTGGAACGATGTGATCGCCGACTTCCACGATCATCTG
>JBDNIB010000503.1:0-4533 GCA_041688535.1 Prosthecobacter sp. | reverse complement strand
TAGGAGTACGTTGTTCACGCTTTAGCGTGTTCTGGGAAGAGGTGATTTTCATTTTGATCGGGAATTTGTGCTCAGGGGCGTTCAGTGAAACACGCTAAAGCGTGAACAACGTACGGGCATCACAGCTTCCGAAAGATCTGCACGCGGCGGTTTTGTTGGCGGGCGGGCTCGCTGGTGTCCTTCACCAGCAGGTCGCTCTCACCGAAGCCGATGACTTGCAGGCGCTCTGAGGCCACTCCCTGCCGGGCCAAATAGGCTTTCACCGTGAGAGCGCGGTTTTGGGAGAGCTGTAAATTATGCCCGCCCTCACCGAGGTCGCAGGTGTGGCCTTCGATGAGGAATTTCTCTGTTTTTGCCTGGATCATGGCTTTGGCGATTTCATCAAGCTGCGCCAGCGAGGTGCCGCCCATCAGCTCAGCGCTGTCGCGCTGGAACTGGATGTTTTGAAAGCGCTCCTCGGTATCCGCATCCACCTTCACGGTGACGGGCTGGGCGGCGGGCGCGGGGCCGCCGGTCTCGACCACCAGCCCCTTGCGCAGCTTTTCAACAGGTGTGGCAAGTGACTTGGTGCGCTTCCATTTTTTTGCCAGTTCGCTGGCAGGGATGACGGCGGGATCAGCGGCGTTGAGGGAGGTGGCGATGAACAAGGCAGAGAGGAGGGCGCGTTTCATGACGGTAGGAGTGTGGAGGATTGATGTCGGTTTGGCAAGGTGTTCAGAGTACGTTGTTCACGCTTTAGCGTGTTTCTTTGAAGCTCCGCAGGCTCACAGCGTAATGCGCGACGAGGGAGGATCGACATCGTTCCTGGACTCCGCCCCTCCCAGAACACGCTAAAGCGTGAACAACGTACCCTGCCCCCGCTGGTTTAGGCGCGGTAGGCCTTGGTGAAGGTGGCGGTCTGGCCGTTGCTATAATGGCTGCGGTAGGTGACCACCCGCACCTCATAGCTGTAGCGTTTGCCGCAGGAGTTGGTGGCCCAGCGGCACTCGCTGCGGCTGCACACGACGCAGGTATGGGTGACGCGGGGTTTGCAGTAGTCTGCATGGGCGGCTGGGATAGCGGTGGCGAGGATGAGGAGGGTGAGCAGTGTTTTCATGGCGATGTGTTGTGTGTTTTGTTTCAAGTTTCACGCAGCGTGAGTGCTGCGTTCACAGGGCTAATCGCCGGACGTGTGAGTTTGATTGAGGTGAAGTGAATCTTTTTTCGCAGCGGCATGAACAACGCACCTCGGCTGGACAAGTGCGCTTCCTCCGGCACCTTCATCATCATGCGCTACATCAACCCCAAGACTGACTTCGCTTTCAAGAAGATTTTTGGCTCCCCTGGCAGTCATGGCATCCTTCGCTCATTTTTAAACGGCGTGCTCTATGAGGGGCTGCCACGCATCGCCACGCATCGCCACGCTAGAGATCGTCGATCCCTACAGCATCCCGCGTCTGGCCGGGATGAAGGATAGCTACCTGGACGTACGAGCCGTGCTGGATGATGGGCAGCACGTCATTATCGAGATGCAGGTGCTCAATGTGCCCGGCATGGAGAAGCGCGTGCTCTACAATGCGGCCAAGGAATACAGCAACCAGCTCAGCCAAGGCCAAGACTATCAGATGTTGAACCCCGTGATCGCCCTGACATTGACGGACTTCATCATGTTCCCCGAGTTGGGACCTGAGCAGGTAATCAGCCGCTTTGCGCTGATGGAGAAAAGCCAAATGATCGCCTACCCGCAGGGGGACGTGGAGCTGGTCTTTGTGGAGCTGCCGAAGTTCCACGCTGGGCTGGAGGATCTGCGCACACTAACAGACAAGTGGCTCTATTTTGTCTCCAGCGCAGCGGGCTTGCAGGAAGTGCCGGAGAAGCTCGGCGCGGTCACGGAGATCGGCGACGCATTCGGCATCGCCGAGACGGCCCGGCTCACGCCGGAGGAAGATCACGCCCTGGAGCTGAAGCTGCGCTGGATCGCCGATCAAAAGATGCTGCTGGCCATGAAGCTGGGTGCTGAGGAGCGCGCGGCACTGGCGGAACAAAAGACCCTGGAGTCCGAGTCCAAGGCACTGGTAGCAGAGTCCAATGCTCAGGTAGCGGAGCAAAAGGCCCTGGAGTCCGAGTCCAAGGCGCAGGTAGCAGAGTCCAAGGCTCTGGCAGAAGTAGCTGCGGTAAAGGCACTGGCTGCAGAGCAGGCGGCAGCTATCCGCCAAGCCGCCATCAAGGCCCTGATGGCTGCGGGTCTGAGCCGGGAGGCGGCAGAAGCGAGTCTGCGCCCCTGAACCGTCGGAAGTGCCCGCGCGCGATCTGCTCAAGGAGGGTTAGCAGCCGCCGGTCCTTGATCTTCCGCTCCAGCGCCGCCAGCAGCGACTCATGCGGGATGCTCTCGAAGTACTTGCGAATGTCCAGCTTCAGAAGCCAGCCGTGCTTCCCGGCATAGGAGTACGTTGTTCACGCTTTAGCGTGTTTCTTTGAAGCTCCGAACACTCACTTGCCTCAATCATCAAGAGAAGATCGAAATCCAATGTGGACTCCACACCTCCCTGAACACGCTAAAGCGTGAACAACGTACTCAGAAACGCTCCGGCATCGAATCATTCCGTCTCCCTTCCGCTCCGCTCCTGTCCGACTCCATGATTCATGCCGCCGCTTGTTACGGGTTGGATGGAACTAGGGCGGGACGGAAGCCCAGGGTGTAGTTCAGGTAGCCTGGATCAACGTTGGGGAGGGCTGACATCATCTGGGGATCACTTGTATCTCATCCACTCCCTCTTCAGCCCCTCGGTGTTACCCTCCTGACTAAACTGATACCACGCGAAGATAGTTTGCGTGAGTTTGGTCGGATCATGGCCATATTTTTTGAGCAGATGACGCCGCCGTTCGAAGCGGCGTTTCGTGGTTCCAAGCACTCGCGGCCTCTGGCCGGGCAGGAAACGAAAACCGCAGAACGGCACGCCTTCATGGCAGATCAGTAACCGACTCTTTGGCTCGGCCAGGTTCAGTCTCACCTGGGTCAATTCCTCGACAATAACGTCTCGTATCACATCGAGCCGCGCCTTGTCATTCGCGAACACTAAAAAGTCATCCGTGTAGCGCAGATAGGCACCATGCCTCTCGCCCTCAGTTAGGTGGTGATCCAGCTTGTCCAGATAAAAATTACCCCAAAGCTGGCTGGTGAGATTGCCGATGGGCAAGCCACAGAGGTTGGGACGCTCCGGTGTCTGATGACTGTCGATGATCCCTTGGCAGAGGGCCAACACTCCAGGGCAGTGGATCACCTGCCGCAGTTTTTCCATCAGTACCTCATGATCTAGGCTGGGGTAGAACTTTCGCACATCGCACTTCAGCACGTAGCGGTGGCGGTTCACTAGCATGCGGCAACACTCGCGGGCGGTGGTGGTGCCTTTGCCGATCTGGCAGGAGAAGCTGCGGGCGATGAAGCGCCGCGCCAATAGCGGAGCCATGAAGTTGCACAAGGCGTGATGCACCACCCGGTCAGCGAAAGGCGCTGCGGCAATGGTGCGGCGTTTCGGGTCATGAATCTCGAAGAAGCGATAGCCGCTAGGTCGCCAAGTCCCGGAGCCCAGCTCCATGCTGAGGCGGATTACTTCGCTCTCCCTCCGTTGCCACCACGTTTCCACATCGGGTCGGCGGCTCTTTCCCCGTCTTGCCTTCGTCGCGGCCAAAAGTAGATTTTCCGGGGTGGCGATGGCTTCCAGCGTGCAGGCGGGCAAGAGTGGGATCATGGCATCACCAGAACCACCTCCCATCCTGACTGTCACGGAAGAATTGCTCGGCTGGACGCTGGATCGTACCGCTTCCCTGCCCAAGAGCCAGCGTTTCACCTTCGGCCAGCGGCTGGACGGTCTCATGCTGGATGTGCTGGAGCACTGCATCATTGCCCGCTATGATTCCCGCGCCCGGCCCACCGAACTGCGGGCGTTGAACCTGAAACTGGAAAAAGCCCGAGTGTTCTGGAGGATCATCCACGCCCGCCAGTGGATCAGTGCGCAACAGCTCCTCTTTGCTGCACGCAAGCTGGACGAGATCGGACGCATGGCTGGAGCCTGGTTGAAGGCTGCGACCAAGTAGGTGCCAGCGTACGTTGTTCACGCTTTAGCGTGTCAGGGGCGCTGGGAACGTGCGATGACAAGCTAAAGCTTGAACAACGTACACCCGTGATCACGCGCTTGGCGTGACCACGGGCGGGCACCGCGTCTTTTCCCTGGCGGGGGGAGTGCGTTTCTGCCGCAGGGATCGCCAAGCCCCGTTCATGGCCGCAGCCATGCCCCCCCCATGCGCCCGTTTTCTCCAGGGAGAAGCCGCCCGGTTTAGGCTCCCTCTTGGCTCTGGCTGCCAGGGGATTTTGGCCCGGGGCAGCATCTCGCCGATCTTTCGGCCTCATTGGGGCCTTGCCGCCAGC
Organism: Prosthecobacter sp.; assembly: GCA_041688535.1. Taxonomy (GTDB): domain Bacteria; phylum Verrucomicrobiota; class Verrucomicrobiia; order Verrucomicrobiales; family Verrucomicrobiaceae; genus Prosthecobacter. Next base: position 128 of record JBDNIB010000503.1, on the reverse strand, counting down.
CACCACCAGAACACAACGAAACCCGTTGTTATCATCGCGGTTCATGGGATGATCGTTGTTGCGATACGACGAACGCAGATTCACGCGATCATTGTTGTTCCACGAAGCACCGCGCAACACGCGGTGCT
>JBDNIB010000502.1:0-4909 GCA_041688535.1 Prosthecobacter sp. | reverse complement strand
TTGCTGGGCCGGAATTCTTCAAAACAGCGCTTCATGTTGGTCAGGCCGTCGAATTTGAGCTTGGTCACGGCTTGGATCACCTTCTCGATGTTCCCCTGCCCTCGCAGCGGCGGCAGTTCCTGATGAATGGTATCACTCATCGAGTACAAACTCACCCGCTGCTGCGCACTGAGCGCTAGATAGGCCAATGCGACCGCGAAGCGCAGAGATTGCCGCCGCTTCTCCGGAAACGGCTGCGCCATTGAGGTACTGGTGTCGAGAATGATGTGCAGGTTCAGCTCCTGCGTTTCCTCGTAAAGCCGCACGAAGAGCTTGTCGAGCCGTGCATACAGCCGCCAGTCGATGGCGCGGTAGTCTTCGCGCGGCGTGTAGTGGCGGTAGTCCTTGAACTCACGTGTGAAACCGGTCGCGGGTGTCGATTGCGAGCCGCGCCGCATCAACTGCCGCCGTTTCCGCAACCGCAACGCCAGCACCCGCAGCCGGTCCAGAAAGGCGGCGTCGAAAAGGTCTTCGCGTTCAAGGGTGGCGGGCATTCGCGCGGATTGGGCCGGGATTACGCCGCCTGCTGTGCGGGAGTTTTCACCTGATCGAGCAGCTTGGTGATGATGTCGTCCACCTTCACCTGCCCGGCTTCGCCTTCGAAGTTCAGGATGATGCGGTGGCGCAGGGAAACGTGGGCGATGGCGCGGATGTCGTCGGTGGAGACAGCGGTGGCTCCATGAATGGCGGCCCAGACCCGCGCGCCACGAATGAGCGCCTGCAAACCGCGCGGGCTGGCTCCGTAGCTGACGTAGCGCTTCACTTCAGGAATCGCATCCGGCTGCTCAGGGTGAGTGCTGAGGATGAGGCGGGAGGCGTAGTGCGCCACGGGATCAGCCACGGGCATGTGGGACAGTTTTTTTTGCAGCTCCATCAACTGCGGACCGTTGGTCATGTTCGCCAGCTTCGGCTCGGCAAAGCCGGTGGTGCGGCGGGAAATTTCCACCAGCGAGTCGAGATCGGGGAACGGCACCTTGATCTTGAACATGAAGCGATCGAGCTGCGCCTCGGGCAGCGGATAGGTGCCCTCCATCTCCATCGGATTTTGTGTGGCGAGCACGAGAAACGGTTCCGGCACGAGGTGCCGCTCGCCGCCGGTGGTCACGCAGCGTTCCTGCATGACTTCGAGCAGCGCGGCCTGGGTTTTCGGCGTGGCGCGGTTGATTTCATCCACCAGCAGCAGGTTTTTGAACACCGGACCTTTTTCATAGCGCAGCGTGCGGTGGCCTTTCTCGTCTTCGCCAACGATGTGCGTGCCAAGAATGTCCGCCGGCATCAAATCGGGCGTGCATTGCACCCGGCCCGGCTCCAGGCCGACGACCTGCGAGAGAATGCGCACGAGGTAGGTTTTGCCCAGACCCGGCACGCCTTCAAGCAGCACATGCCCGCCGGAAAAAATGGCCACCAGCACGTCACTGAGCAGTTCATCGTAGCCGACGATGGCTTTTTGCATCTCGGCTTTAAGCTGGGTGAACAGGGCGCGGAAATCGTCGTGGTCGGGCATGCGGCGATTGTCGCCAGCCGCCCTTATTGCGCAAGGCTGGTTAATCCATCTGCACCAGAATCTCACGCGGCTTCGCGCCCTCACCCGGGCCGATGATGCCGCGGTCTTCGAGGAGATCCATCATGCGGGCCGCACGGCCATAGCCGAGCCGCAGGCGGCGCTGAAACAGACTGGTGCTGGCCTTTTTCTCCTGGCGGACGACTTCGAGGCATTTCTCCAGGCATTCGCTCTCTTCAGCACTGATGCCATCATCGTCTTCCTCATCGCCGAACTCGCCGCTTTCCTCGTCCACCTTGACATCGAAGACGGGCTTACCCTGCGCGACGCAATGACTGACGAGCGCGTGGATTTCATCATCCGTGACGAGTGCCCCCTGGCTGCGCACGGGCTGCGCACCGCCGGGTGGGACGTAGAGCATGTCCCCTTTGCCCACGAGGTTCTCGGCGCCCTTGCGGTCGAGAATGACGCGGCTGTCGAGCGCGGAGGAGACTTGGAAGGCGATGCGGCTGGGGATGTTCGCCTTGATGACGCCGGTGATGACATCTGCACGCGGGGTCTGCGTGGCGACGATGAGATGAATGCCGGCCGCACGCGCCATCTGCGTGATGCGGGCGATGGCCACTTCGATGTCTGCCGGCGCGGTCTGCATCAAATCGGCCAACTCATCGACAATGACGACGATGTAGGGCATGGTGTCGGGAATGATGACCTCCTGCCGCCGTGGTGGTGGCGGCTGTGAGTCGCCCTGCCAAGTGCCGCTGGCGTCACGCAGACCGGATTCCTCCTCCACGATGCCAACGTGAGCGGTTTTGGGGGCATCATCAGGTTCATTCGCCTCTTTGGCAAACGCGGCGGAGACGCGCGCATCATCCACGCCTGCTTTGATGGGAGCGGCGGCGCTGCGGGCGGCACGGGCGGCGTCCTGCTCGGCCTTGCGCTTGCGATTCCGGTTGTTGAAGGCCTCAAAATTGCGGCAGCCTTCCTGGGCGAAAATTTGATAGCGGTTTTCCATCTCTTTCACCACCCAGCGTAGCGCCAGCAGGGCTTTTTTCGGGTCGGTAACGACGGGCAGCGCGAGATGGGGCAGATCGTCGTAATTCTGCATTTCCACCACCTTCGGGTCGATCATGATGAAGCGCAGCTCGTCCGGGGCAAAACGGCAGAGCAGGCTGGTGATGATGCTGTTGATGCAGACCGATTTACCGGACCCCGTGGCACCGGCGACCAGCAGATGCGGCATGGCGGCGAGATCGCCGATGATCGTCTTGCCATACACGTCTTTGCCGAGAGCGACGGGCAGCTTGGCCTTGCCGTTGGCGAAGGAGTCGTCCTCCAGCAGCTCCCGCAGCGGCACGATGGTCTTTTCCTTGTTCGCCAGCTCAATGCCGACGGTGTCCTTGCCGGGAATGGGAGCGAGAATGTTGATGCGTTCCGCCCGGGTGGCACGCGCGATATCAGCGTCCAGATTCGCGATGCGGCTGACGCGCAGACCATCGACCGGGCGCACCTCATAGCGCGTGATGGCCGGACCACGCGTGATGTCGCCGGGGTCCACACTGATGCCGAAACTGGCGAGCGTCTTGACGATGGTATTCTGGACGGCCAGCAGTTCGCCCTTGTCGGTCGGCGTACGTTTGCTTTCGTCCGGCCATTGCAGCAGATCCATCGGCGGCAGCTTGTAGTTCTTGAAGAGAACGGTGAGATTTCCCAGCGTACCGTGCGGGGCCTGCTCGATCTTCTGCGCACGTTTTTTCTCCCAAACCTCAGCCAGCTTCGGTTTGTCCGAGCGGTCGTCATGTGCGCGGGAGACAGACGAGTCGATGATCTTCGGCGTTGGCGGCTCAAACTGGAGTGGCAGCTCGAGATTGGCGGCCGGACCGGGTGTGTCACCACGCAGTTCCGCACCTATCTTTTTGCGCCGCAGTTCAGTCGGCACTGGTGTCAGGGTGCCGGGAATGGTGTTGGCGGCTTCCTCCGCGAGCTTTTCCTCCACCAGACGCCGTGCCTCGCGCTCCATTTTCCACCGTGTCAGTTCCGTGCGGATGCCACGGATCGCCGTGAGCGGATGCTGCCCGGTCACCAGGAACAAGCCGATCACATACACCACACCGAGCACCAGCGTGGCACCCACCTTACCCAGTAGATTCAGCAAGATGCCCCCGCCGATCAAATGCCCAAGTCCACCGCCACCACCGAGCGGCGTGACCACATCATGCTCGCTGAGCATGTCCTGCACCTCGATCAAGGCCGCAGCGCACACGATCATCACCACCACGCCTAGCCAGGCGGCCCGCGTGACTTTCATCTTTGAGTGCAGCTTGCTCACGCCGAACCACGTCATGCTGAACGGCAGCAGATAAACCGCAAAACCCATCAGCCAGAGCGAATGCCCGGCCACTACCACGCCCATGCGGCCCACGAAATTCACTGGTGCCTCACGCGGCGTGTCGGTCAGGCTCAGCGGCGACCACGCTGGCATGTCATAGGGATCATAGGAGGTCAGCGCCAGCAGCAGCAGCGCAGCCAGCATCAAAAGCAGGATGCCATAAACATCATTCCATGGACTTTCCTTCTCGTCCGTGGATCGGGCGCGAGGGGGGCGGGCAACGGCGGCGGCACGACTCATGACAATATTCTTGAGACTCTGACAGACGAAATTATTTAAGGCTACCGAAATATTTGGCTTGCTTCACTTTTGCCCATCCGCTTCGATCTCTCACGGGTTGCAGCTTGACCGCGAAAATCCCGCGAACATCTTCACCCGGCTTCACGTCACACCACACCCATGAAAACCACACTCGCACTCACCCTCGCCGCCGCGCTTGCCCTCGGCACCGCCTTCACCTCCACCAGCCAGGCCCAGGACGCCGGTAAGGTGGATTTTGAAAAGCAGATCCTGCCCATCTTGAAGGAAAGCTGCTTCAAGTGCCACGAGAAGGAGCACGAGGAGGATGGCAAGGTCAAAAAGCCCAAGGGCAAGCTCCGCCTCGACGGCGCAGCAGTCATCATGAAAGGGGGCGGCGAGTACCCGTATGAAAGCGTCATCGCTGGCAAGCCTGACGCAAGCTGGCTGGTCAAGACCATCACCCTCCCTGATTCCGACGACCTCGCCATGCCTCCTGAAGGCAAAGGCGACCGTATCACCGCCGCCAACGTGGACCTGATCAAAAAATGGATCACCGAAGGTGCCAGCTTCGGTGCTTGGAAGGGCATCGAGTAATTTTCATCTCGCCACATCTCACCACGAAGGGCGGAGCCACGGCTCCGCCTTTCTTTTTCCCGCATGAACGCCCCCTTTCGCTTCACCACCTGCCGCGCCGGCTCCGAACCTGCGCTCAAGCGCGACATCGACAGCCACTTCGGTGG
>JBDNIB010000501.1:0-1397 GCA_041688535.1 Prosthecobacter sp. | reverse complement strand
GATGGCTCCGGCAAGATCACCTGGGAAAACAACACGCACACCTATGTGCCATCTCTACTGGTGAAAAACGGCCATCTCTTCGGCGTTGGCGATTCCGGCAGGGCCGTGTGCTGGAACGCGAGCACCGGCGAGGAACGCTGGTCGGAGAAAGTGGACAAGGAGTTCTACGGCTCGCCAGTCATGGCCGACTCACGCATCTACATCACCAGCAACGGCGGCGTCACGTCCGTGTTTGAAGCCACACCGGAGAAATTCACGCTGCTCGGGCAGAACCAACTCGGCGACGAATCCTACTCCAGCCCCGCCATCTGCGACAACCGCATCTACCTCCGCTCCGCCAAGCTCGGCGAACCGCGCCAGGAGTTTCTGTGGTGCGTGGGCGAGTGAACCAACGCCAACTTACGGCCTCGCCAGCGCGTCCGTCCCGCCGAGATTGAAGCGCACACTCACGACGCTGTGCTTCTCCTTGCCGGGCGCATACTTCACATAGGTCGTAGCGACGATGGTGCCGTCGGGGAGGAGTTCCATGCCGGGATAGCCGCAGTCGCCGACGCGTTCGGCGTGGCTGTGGAGGAGCTTGATGCGGTATTGGCCGGGCTGGTTGTTTTTGAGGTCGTCGTAAGTGCCGACCCAGGCGACGAAGTGGCCTTTGGTCGGACTGTTGAGCGCCTGATCACGGAAGGCGACGACCATGCGGCCATCCTTCGTGAACACACCGGCGTGACGATCTCCGGTGAGGCCCCAAGGCGTGTTCACGGGTGTCGTCCACGTCTTGCCTTCATCGCGGCTGAACATCATGAGGCTGCGTTCTTTGTGCGTGTTCTCGCGCAGGAGGCAGCAGAGCTCGGAGCCATCAGGCGAGCGGAAGACGAAGGGTTCGCAGGGATTTTTGCCTTCGACGGAGGCCACAACATGCGGCTCGCTCCAAGTGAAGCCGCCGTCGGCGGTGATCGTTTGCAGGACTTCCAGCGGTGCCTTGTCCGCGCCGTCGGGGCCTTTGTGATAGAGGCCTAGATAGCTGCCGTCCTTGAGTCGCACGATGCTGCTGAAGGTCACGACGCAGGGGAAGCTGAGCGGCTGCATTTCATGCCACGTTTTGCCGCCGTCGTCGCTCATGATGCTCGGCATGCCGGAGCCTTTGCGTGTGTCCTTGGCGGCGGAAAACACCCAGATGCGCTCCTTGCCCACCGGATCGGTCATGCGGTAGATGCTGGGGCAATTTTGATGCGTTTTGAAGCCGGGCGGCATCAGCTCGTCGATGCGCGACCACGTCCCGCCGCCGTCCTCGCTGCGCGCCATCGGCCCAGCGGCACCGCCGTGGTTGATGCACCAGACACAGAGGATCGTTTTGCCATCCGGCAGCAAGGTTGTCGTCGGATGGCCTTGATAAACTTCCT
>JBDNIB010000053.1:0-6326 GCA_041688535.1 Prosthecobacter sp. | reverse complement strand
TGAAGAAGCCGGAAGTGCTCGCCGCGCAGACGGAGCGACTGCTCAATGATCCGCGTTCGGAGGATTTTCGCCAAGCCTTCATCCATCAATGGCTCGGCCTGGATCGCATCGACTTTTTTGAGGTGAATCGTGCGCTGTATCCGCGTTTTGACACCGGCACCAAGGTCGCGGCCAAAGGCGAGATTCACGAAACTGTCGCGCACATCATGCGGCACAACTCCAGCCTGCGCGATCTCTTGAAAGCCGACTACGTGGTGATCAATCGCGTGCTCGGCCACTACTACGGCATCCCCGGCGTGCAGGGCGAGGGGTATGAAAAAGTGTCGCTGCCCAAAGACTCACCGCGCGGTGGCTTGCTTGGCATGGCGGTTATTCATTTCATGGGCGGCAACGGTGAACGCACCAGTCCCGTCGAACGCGGTGCCTGGGTGTTGCGCAAACTGCTACATGACCCACCGCCGCCCGCGCCAGCGAATGTCCCGGCGATTACGCGGCTTGCCGGTAAGGTGCTCACCACCCACGAACGTCTGCTCGCGCATCAAGAAGACCCACAGTGCGCGAGCTGCCACCGCAAGATCGACCCTGTCGGCTTCGGTTTGGAAAACTTCGATGCCGCCGGCCAGTGGCGCACCGAGGACAGCTACATGGCCATTGACGTCAACGGCAAGAGCGATCCCAAATCAAAGAAGACCTGGACCATCGAAGCCGCCGCCGCGCTCCACAAAGGCCCTGCGTTCAAAGACTTCTTCGAGCTGCGGGACATCATCGCATCCAAGTCCGACGGCTTCGCCCGTGGCTTCAGCGAGGCGCTGATCGAATTCGCACTCGGCCGCCCACCGGTTTTCCGCGATGAGCCGCTCATCGACGACATGATTCAACAAGCCATGAAAAAAAATCTCGCGATCCGCGAGTTCATTCACGCACTGGTCATCAGCCAGGAATTTCACACGAAGTAGCCTTCCCGCGAAGGCAACGTCTAGCGGTTCACGCTCCCGCAGTGCGTCTTCCCCGGCCACCGCGCGGATGGCGCACCATCGCACGTCACCACCTTGCTGCCGCAGGTTCCCACCGCCGCTGGCCTGACGGAGAATTGGGACATCCCGCAGACCGAGATGCATGACGAGCCCTTGCGCAGCGGTTGTGTGTGGACGGTGGGCAAGGGCCGCGTCTTCTACTTCCGCCCCCTCGACGAGACCTATCCGGCCGTCAAACAAGCCGACCTCACCGCGTTTCAAAAACTCACGCTCGATGAACCCGAGCGCGTCTTGTTGGTTTTCCCTTCCTGGGTCCGTTTCACCATTTCACGTTTCCACATTGCGCAAAATAAAATGAACCACCGGGCGGACGCAGCGCATTAAACTGCGGTGCTCCATGACATTGCCGCTCACTGACGACACATCTCATCTCCTCGCAAAGGCCCGCGACGGCGATGTCGCTGCGTTTTCCCGCCTGATGGAAACCGAGCAACCGCGCTTGCTCGGGCAGGCGCTGGTGTTCTGCGCAGACAGGCATTTGGCGCAAGACCTCGTGCAGGAGACCATGATTGCCGCGTGGAAGAGCCTGCACCGCTTCGATGGCTCCTGCCGCTTGTTCACGTGGCTCTATGTGGTCCTGCTTCGGCAGCATCGGCGCTCGCTGGGTTGGTTCTCGCGGCGGCTACCGCTGGCGACTCTGGAGCAGCAATTGGCAGCGGAGCGGAACGAGCCGGCGATGGAACAATTCGGCCATCTGGACAGCGCGCGGGGGGAAGAGTTGCTGCAAGCGATGCTGATGGCACTGCCGATGCGGCATCGTGAGGTCGTCCGGCTGCGGTTTTATGCGGAAGCAAGCGAAGCGGAAATCGCCGCCGCGCTTGGTATTTCCCAAGGCACGGTGAAGAGCCGTCTGCATCACGCCTTGGATAAGCTGAGAAGAATAAAGGAAAAAGTGAACCACCTCCGCGGTGCAGAGCATTAACCCGTTGAAACGTTTATGAAGAATACAGGTCCACAAAACGATGACACAGCCGCTGTGCGCGAGGCATTGCAGCGCGATGCCGGCCGGGTGCAGCTACCGCCTTTCAATGCGGCCCTGCATCATGCGACGATGCGGCGTATTCGCACTCTGGCGTCGGCGGATCATGCGCCCCTTTGGTGGAGAGTCGCGCTGCCCGCCGTGGCGGTAATCGTGATCGGCATGGGCATCGCCGTTTGGCACTTCGGACCAACGCCGCGCACCACCGATGGCACGGTCGCTGCGGCGATGGCCATCACCGTGCCGCGGGCCAGTTCATGGACCTACCAACGGACTGCGGCTCAAGGCGACGAGGCTCTCCTGGCGATGCTTGATCGCGATGCACGCACACTGCTTCCGCCAAGCGCCCCCGCCTTTTCCACACCTCTACACTAATTCAGACACGAACTTTGATAAGATATGAAAACCGCCCTCATCCTCGCCGCCTTCGCTTTCCTTTTGCTGCCCGCGCTCCGGGCGGATGACACCCACTATTCGCCCGTCAATCCGGCCCTGCTTTACTGGCAGGCGGCGGCGATGCTGCCCCATCTGAGCGATGCGCAAGCCACGGAGCTTCGCGAAATGGCATCGGGCAAACAGCCGACCGATCCGGCAAAGCTAAAGGCTCTCGGTGTTGATTCGGCGGCCAGGTTGTTACGCCGGGCGGCCGCTTCGCCGGCACCCTGCGACTGGGGGCTTCTCAAGGAAGACGGCCCCGAGGCCCTTATGCCACACGTCTCGAAGATCCGTGAACTCGCCAACCTCGCCCTCGTCGAGGCCGAAGCCTCGTTCGCGCAGGGCAGAGTGGCCGAGGGACTCGACTGGTTCCTGACCGCGCATCGAATCGCGCGGCACTCCGGCGCGGGTGAGAACCTCATTTCATTCCTCGTGCAGTCTGCCATCGAGACAACGGTGCTGAATGCCGCTGCACGGAGCTGTCTTGGCTGGGATGAAGCCACGCGTCGCGGTTACGCGAGGAATTTGAAGGCGTTGCCGCCGCTGCACAGTTCGCAGGAGAGCTATCGTGGCGAACTGGTCCTCACCGAATGGATGGAACGCATCAACCAACTCGCGGAACCCCGGCGAACGGAAAAGCTGGATGAGGTTTTCAAAATGGCAGGCAACGCTTCGAAAGAGGCTGCGGCTCAGAACGAGAGTTTTGCCGCGCCCATGGCTCAAGAAACGCTCCGCAAGGAACTTGCCGCCATTCGAGAGCTTCACACGCGAACCGAAGCAGCCTTTGGCAAACCCTGGAAGGAAGGCAAGCCGGAGCTTAAAGCCATCGAAAAAGACATTCAGCAAAGCGGATTCACGCTGGTGAAAATAATCATACCCGCCAGCGCCAGTTGTTATGACAAGGCATTCGTCGTCGCCACGCTGCGCACCATGCTGGACGCCGCCCTCGAACATGGCGCACAACTCGATGAAGCTCGCGCAGCAACCTATCACGATGCCTTCGAGGGGAAGCCACTGCGCTTGCAAAAGTCAACCGATGGCGCATTCAGCCTCATCGCCGCCGAGAAGCATCCGAAAGGAAAAGACATTAAGCTCAAACTCGGAAGGTGACCTGAGCGGAATGGTGCGGGTTTCCTGCGGCGTTGGAGAGGGGTATGATTCACTAATGAAACCCACCACATCACGCCCCTGATAAACACCCCGCTCAACCGTCGTCATTTCCTCCGCTTCGCCACGCTCTCATCACCGCGCGGTACGGTGCGTCGGTGGTGCGCTTTTTTGCGAAGCCGCAGACGAAAACGCCTACGGACTGGCAGGCTGCCTCGAACTCAATGCCGCCAAGCCGAGGAAGTTCGCCCGCAGCTTCACCGAGGACTTGATCGAGTATGCGTTGGGCAGGCTGTTTGGTTTCATTGACGACGACCTCTCAGAAGATGTGGTGAAGCAAGCGCGCGGGAAAACTTCGCCGTGCGTGAGTTCGCGCTGGCATTCGATACGTGCAAGGTATCCGAAATGAGGTGAGTAATGCTCACTATCACAAATCCATGAAAAACCGTCGCCGTTTCCTCCGATCCAGCACCGCGCTCATCGCGCTGCCAGCACTCGAATCGCTTGGTTTCCGTCGCTTTGCCTCGGCGGCCCCGGTTACACCACCGAAGCGCCTTGTGTTTCTCGGTTTCGGCTGGGGCATCACGACGGAATCCTGGTTTCCTGACATCAAACAAACCGGCGCTGATTACACGTTGCCCGAGGGGTTGAAGCCGCTCGCGCGGCACAAGGCGGATTTCACGGTCGTGCAGGGGCTTTGGAACAAGTACAGCAACGACGGCCACTGGGGCAGCACGATGTGGCTCAGCGGTGCGAACCGTTTCGCGGAGCCGGGGCAGAATTTTCACAACAGCATCTCCGCTGATCAGGTGGCAGCGGCGAAGCTGGGACTCGACACGCGCTTTGCCTCCATGCAGATGAATGGCAGCGAAAGCGCGGAGTCATCCGGTCATGGACCCGGCCTTTCGATGGCGTGGGATGTCAGCGGCAAACCCATCGGCGGGCACAAGGGCCCTGTGGAGGCCTTTCATCGGCTCTTTTCGAAGGACACCACGCCGATCGAGCAGCAGAAGGCGATGCTCGCGCAGAAGCGCAGCGTGCTCGACACGGTGATGGAGAATGCGAAGACGATGGAGCGTGGTCTGGGCAAAACCGATAAGGGCAAGCTCGACGAATATTTTCAGGGCATCCGCGACATCGAGACGCGCCTGAGCAAGGACGAGCAGTGGATCGGTGTGCCGCAGCCGAAAGCGCCGCTCCCCGAACCGCAGGCCGGTCTGGCGGGCAAGGAGGAGATCAAGATCATGTATGACATCATGGTCGCGGCGATGCAGACAGACAGCACGCGGGTGCTCACCTACCGCCAGCCGGTGAGCACGCTGCTCACGAGCCTCGACATCAAGGTCGCACCGCACGACATGAGCCACTATCACTCGACCCTTGGCGAAAAGCTGGATGCCTCCAAACGCCGCGACCTCGCGCAAAGCGAACTGTTGGCCGGACTCATCGACAAACTCAAAGCTACTCAGGAAACCGACGGCAGCAGCCTCTTTGACCACGTCGCGCTCGCCTACGGCAGCAACATCCGCACCGAGCACAATCTCGACAACTGCCCGACGCTCCTCACCGGCGGCGGTGCTGGCATCAAGCTCGGCCAGAACATCGTCGCACCGAAAGACACGCCGCTGTGCAACGCTTGGCTGTCCCTCCTTCACGGAATCGGCGTCCAAGCCGAACGCCACGGCGACAGCAGCGGTCTGCTGAAGGAAATCATGGCCTGAGCGGCGCAGAAGCGCAAAATCTGCTGCAAGTCCGCATTTGCCAGAATCATCGTTCTAGTTAATCTCAGCCAAGGTTTGCGACAGAGTCTCAATTGCAACACCGTTCCCTCTTCGTCATTCTCCTTCCTCCTTTATGTCCGCCGCCACCCTTGCTGAACTCCCCGTTGGCACCGATGCCATCGTGGACTCTATGCCTACCGGCCGTTCCGGCCTCACTCGCTTGCGTGAAATGGGCATCGTGCCCGGCACTCGCATCCGGGTGACACGGCGTGCGCCGCTGGGCGAGCCGATCGAAATTTGTGTGCGCGGCTCCCACCTTTCCATGCGCAACCATGAGGCGGCCTTCATTGCCATCCGTTCTGCCACCAGCGCATGAGCACTGTCACCTCCGACACGCCGCTGATCGCCATCGTGGGGAACCCGAACTCCGGGAAGACCACGCTGTTCAACCTGCTCACCGGGATGAAGCAGAAGGTCGCCAATTACCCTGGCGTCACGGTCGAAAAGAAGATCGGCGAGTGCTACTCGCAGCATGGTAAAAAACTACGCCTCATTGATCTGCCGGGCGCTTACAGCCTGAATGCTCGCTCGCCGGATGAGGCGGTGCTGCGTGATGTACTGCTAGGCCGCCGCCCGGAGACGCCACGGCCGGACCGCGTCGTCTGCGTGGTGGATTCATCCAATCTGGAGCGCAATCTCTACCTCGTCTCCCAGGTGCTGGAACTCGGCCTGCCGACGGTCTTGGTGCTGAACATGACCGACTTGGCCGCGCAGCGCGAATGGCGCATTGATGCGGCCAAATTGTCTGAACGTCTCGGCGTCACAGTCGTGCTAACGCAGGCGGTGAGCGGTCAGGGGCTGATCGAACTCAAGCTCGCGCTCAGCCGCGATGATCTGCCGCTGCCGAAGTGGCAAAGCGCTGTGCTGCCGGAAGGTGTGCGCACGGCCCTGGAGCAAAGCCGCGGCCCGCTGTGCCAGACCGGGGCGATTCACAGCCGCGCCTCGTTGCTGGAGCCGTTGTATTTGCTCTCTGATCACGATCCCACGCAC
>JBDNIB010000500.1:0-2745 GCA_041688535.1 Prosthecobacter sp. | reverse complement strand
TGGCGCAGCCGGTGGCCCGCAGCGGCAATGGCGACGAACTCGACCGCATGACCACTGTTTTCAACCACATGAAGGAACGCCTCGGCGTGTCCTTCACGCAGACGCGTGAGTTCACCCTGCACGCCTCGCATGAGCTCAAAACACCGCTCACCATCATGCACGGCACGCTGGAGCAGATGCTCGATGATCCCGCGCTTGCTGCGGTGCATCGCGAACGCACCAGCTCCATGCTAGAGGAGGTGCAGCGTCTCTCCAGCATCGTCGGCCAGCTCGCTTTCCTTGCCAAGGTCGATGCCGGGCTGCTGGCTATCGAGCATGAGCCGCTGGCCCTGGACGAGCTGGTGCGAGAAATCACTGAGGATTTGTCTATCCTGGCCGCCGGCGCGGAAATCACCGTCACCCTCTCCGACTGCCAGCCCGTGCAGGTGCGCGGCGACCGCATGCGTCTGCGCCAGCTTCTGCTCAATCTCGCCGATAACGCGGTGAAGCATAACCAGCAGGGCGGGCACGTCACTCTGTCACTCCGCGCCGAAGCGCAGCACGCGTTGTTGCAGATCAGCAACACCGGCTCCGTGCTGCCGCCAGAACTGCGTGCGCGTGTGTTTGAGCGCTTCTTCCGTGGTGATGTGGCGCATTCCACCAGCGTGGAAGGCTGCGGTCTCGGTCTCAGCATTGCCGAATCCATCACCCGTGCGCATGGTGGCAGCATCGTCATGGAGGTCACTCCAGATGGACTCACCCGCCTCACCGTGCGATTTCCCAGCCTCTCATGAAGCCCTCCTGGATCACTTGCCTCCTGCTCCCGCTCTGCGCGGTCTCCTGCGTGAACTACACGCCAAGACCCTTGTCGCCAGAGACGACGAGTGCGGAGTTTTCTCATCGTTCGTTGAGTGATTCCGGCTTGAAGAGTTTTCTGGCCGAACAAAAGGCATCGAGCGGCTCCTGGAACGTGGACCGACTCGCGCTCGCTGCCGCCTACTACCACCCGGATGTCGCCCTGGCGCGTGCGGAGGCCGATGAAGTGTCTGCTGCGATCAAAACGGCCGAAATGCGCCCGAATCCCGTGTTTACCTTCGGCCCGCAGTTCGCTGGCAATCGCGTCAATCCGATCACGCCGTGGTTCATGGCCGCCAACGTCTTCATCCCCATCGAAACCGCCGGCAAACGATCGCGGCGTACCGAACAGGCGCTCGCCGCCGCCGAGGCTGCGCGCTGGGGCGTGTCGTCCCGCGCCTGGGCCGCACGGTCCCGCGTCCGCACCGCCATGCTGGAACTCCACAGCGCCCGCGAAAACATGCGCCTCATCGAGACGGAGCAAAAACTTCACGATGAAGCGATCAAGAAACTCACCGCGCAGATGGAGGCTGGTGATGTCTCGCCCTTCGAGCTCACGCAGGCACGTCTGATGCTCAATCGCACGCGGCTTGCCTTGCAGGACGCCCAGCGCCTCGCGGCCACGGGCGAAGCCAAACTCGCCGCAGCCATCGGCATGCCGCTGACTGCGATTCGTGCCGTAAACCTCGACTTCTCCTCCTTGAATCGCCTTCCTGAAGTCAGCGCGAGTGCTGGGCGCCGCCGCGCACTCACGCAGCGCGCTGATCTGCTCGCCTTGCTGGCTGATTACGCAGCGGCTGAGTCGGCGCTGCGCTTGGAAATCGCCAGGCAGTATCCCGATGTGCGCCTTGGACCGGGTTTCGATTACAATCAGGGCCAAAACCGCTGGCAACTCGGTGCGATGGTCGATTTGCCGCTCAATCGCAATCGCGGCCCAATCGCCCAGGCCGACGCACGCCGTACCACGGCGGAGAAACGCTTCCTCGCCCAACAGAACACGATTCAAGGCGAACTCGACATCGCGCTCGCCGCTTACCATGCTTCGAAGGCGAAAGCCTCCACCGCAGAGCAACTCGCCCAAGAAGCCGCGTCCTCATCAGACGCCACCAAGCGCATGGTCGATGCCGGCCAAGTCTCCGCGCTCGAATTCACTCGTCGGCAAATCGAAGCCAGCGCGGCAAATGTCGCGCTCATGGCCGCCAACATCGAAGCCCAAACCGCAGCCGGCGCGCTCGAAGACGCCATGCAGGCCACCTTGCGCTAATCCTCATCATGAAGCCGCTCATCATCTCATTCCTGCTCGCCGCGACCTTGCACGCCGCTGATTCCGGCGGCTCCGCGCCTGCCACGATCACCAAAGAGGGCGATCTCGTCATCCTCACGCTCAAACCGGAAGCGGAGCAAAGCCTGCGCCTCAAAGTCGTCGCCGTCGATAAACGCAGCATGCCCGCGACGCGATTGTTCTCCGGCGAAGTCGTCACGCCACTCGCTGCCGAGGGAATGCCCGTCGCCCCGGTGCTCGGCGGCACCTTGGATGAAGTGCTGCGCCTTGCCGATCTGCAAACCGCCGCCGATGGCCGCATTCTGCAGGCTCAAGTCCAAATCGACGCCGCCAAGATCGCTGTCGAACGCGCCGAGAAAATGCTCAGTGCCGAAGCCGGCAGCGCGCGTGCCGTGGACGAGGCCAAAACCGCGCTTGATCTCGCAGCGGCAGCCATGACCACCTCCAAAGCCCAGCGCGATCTGCTCGGCGCGACCGTCGGACAAGGCGGCAACAAGCGCGAATGGGTCCGTGTTGCCATCTACAGCGGCGAAGCCTCGCTGCTCGATGCCAAATCTGCCGCAGCCATCCGCACACTCGGTTCCGCCAACAACGTGCAGAGCGCCAAGCCTGTCGCCGGTCCACCCACG
>JBDNIB010000499.1:0-6068 GCA_041688535.1 Prosthecobacter sp. | reverse complement strand
GGCTGAGCGTGCTGGCGAATTTCCTGCGCAAGCCGCTGGAGTCGCTGTTCTATGAGTTCAGCGAAAACTATGTGCCGAACATGGTCGCTGGTGATGGCGACGTGAAATATCACCTCGGTTTTGAAACCGTGCGGCAGACCAGCAGCGGGGATT
Organism: Prosthecobacter sp.; assembly: GCA_041688535.1. Lineage (GTDB taxonomy): Bacteria > Verrucomicrobiota > Verrucomicrobiia > Verrucomicrobiales > Verrucomicrobiaceae > Prosthecobacter. The sequence goes on along the minus strand of JBDNIB010000499.1, from coordinate 5,915 downwards.
CCGTGAGCATCATGCTGGCACCGAACCCGAGCCATCTCGAAGCGGTGGATCCGGTGGTCGAGGGCATGGCCCGCGCTCGCCAGCGCTTCAATGAGGACTGCAAGGAGCGCAAAAAGGTCATTCCCGTGCTGCTGCATGGTGATGCGGCCTTCGCCGGGCAGGGGATCGTGGCCGAGGTGCTCAATCTCTCGCAGCTTCCTGGTTACAGAACTGGCGGCACGATCCACATCATCGTGAACAACCAGATCGGCTTCACCACGATGCCGGAGGACGCGCGTTCCTCCGACAACTGCACCGATGTGGCGAAGATGATCGAGGCGCCCGTCTTCCATGTGAACGGCGACTGCCCGATGGAGGTGATAAGCGCCACGAAGCTCGCCTTTGAATTCCGCCAGACCTTTGCGCGTGATGTCATCCTCGACATCGTCTGCTACCGCCGTCACGGCCACAATGAGACCGACGAACCCGGCTTCACCCAGCCAAACATGGCTCGTGCCATTGCGGAGCATCCTTCCACCGCGACGCTGTTCCGTCTGGATCTCGCCGCCAACGGCGTGCTCGACGAAGCCGGTGCCGCTGCCTTGCAGCGCGAGCTGGAAGACGAACTCGAACAAGGTCTGCAGGGCCTAGCGGAACGCGACAAGAATGCCGATGGCGGCAATCCATTTGAAGGCAGCATGGCCGAACCGCAGGCCGCTTATGATTACCATCCAGTGCCGACTGGCGTGGAGCTGGACAAGCTGCAAACCGTCGGCCAGCGCCTGCTGGAGGTGCCGGAAGGCTTCCGCCTGCATCCCACGATCTCCAAACGCTTCCTCGCCGCGCGCAAAAAGGCGCTGGAGGCGGGTGAAGGTATTGACTGGGCCTACGCTGAGTCCCTGGCGTTCGGCACGCTGCTCGCCGAAGGTCATGGTGTGCGCTTGAGCGGCCAGGACGTCCGCCGTGGCACGTTCAGCCAGCGCCATAGTGTCTTTTATGACAGTGAAACGCGTGAGCGGCACATCCCGCTGAACAATCTGGCTGCCGAACAGGGCCGCTACTGTGTCTACAACAGCCTGCTGTCCGAAGCCGCCGTGCTCGGCTTCGACTACGGCTACTCGTTGCTCGCCAGCAACCTGCTCGTCTGCTGGGAGGCGCAGTTTGGCGATTTCATCAATGGCGCGCAGGTCATCATCGACCAGTTCATCGCCAGTGCGGAGAGCAAGTGGCAGCGGCCCAGCCATATCACGCTGCTGCTGCCGCACGGGTATGAAGGGCAGGGGCCGGAGCACTCCAGCGCACGCCTTGAGCGCTTTTTGCAGCTCTGCGCTGGCGGCAACATGCAGGTCTGTAATTTCACCACGCCGGCACAGTACTTCCACGCGCTGCGCCGCCAACTCAAACGCGACACCCGCAAGCCGCTCATCGTCATGACGCCCAAGAGCCTGCTGCGGCATCCGAAGTGCGTCTCCAAACTCACCGACATGGCGGAGGGCACCACTTTCAAGGAAGTGCTCGACGATGACCAGCTCACCGTCGCTCCCGAGCGCGTCACCCGGCTCATCCTGTGCAGCGGCAAGGTCTATTACGACCTGCTCGACTACCGCGAGGAGCACAAGATCAAGAACGCCGCCATCATCCGCGTCGAGCAGCTTTACCCGCTGAACTACGAGATGCTGAAGGAGATCGTCGCCAAATACCCACGGGCGCAGAAGAAATGGATCTGGTGCCAGGAGGAGCCGCGCAACATGGGTTCTTATTATTACATCCGCCCGCGTCTCGAGGAACTCTCCAACCACAAGGTGCGCTACGCCGGCCGCGAGCGCAGTTCCAGCCCTGCGGCCGGTTCCAAGGCCATTCATTCCCTCGAACAGGAAAATCTGGTCGAAAACGCCTTCAACGCCTAGCATGCCGCTACTGATCTTCATGCCATGAAACAAAAACTCTCCTTTACCTACTGGCAGGATGGCATTTGGTGGCTGGGCTACCTGGATGAATTCCCCGAGCATTGGACCCAGGGGGAAACTTTTGAAGACTTGAAGACGATGCTCGCCGACCTCTACAAAGACATGGCCAGCGGTGAGATCTCAGGCATCCGCAAAAAGGCGGAACTTGAATTGGAGCTGGCATGAAGCGTCTCGATCTCATCCGCCAAATCGAAACAATGGGCTGTGTGTTGGTCCGTCATGGCGGCAATCACGACTGGTACCGCAATCCTGCCACCAACACCGCCGAAGCAGTTCCCCGCCACCGTGAAGTCAACGAACACCTGGCACGCAAAATCATCAAAAACCTTTCCAGCAGCTAAACCCTGATCCACCATGCCCTCCGACATCAAAATCCCCGCCCTCGGCGAATCCATCGCCGGTGGCCAGATCGCCAAATGGCACTTCAAAGAAGGTGACCATGTCAAAGTTGGCGACATCCTGCTTACTCTCGAAACCGACAAGGTGGCCGCCGAAGTCACCGCCGAAGTCTCGGGTGCCCTGCACATTGGCAGACAACCCGGCGACGATGTCGATGTCGGTGCCGTGGTGGGCCAGATCGATGAAAGCGCCGCCGCCCCTGCCCCCAAGGCCGAAGCTCCCAAGCCTGCGCCTGAACCCAAGGCCAAAGAGGCCAAGATCGAGGAGAAGCCTGCGAATGTGACCGAGTTCAAAGTGGTGCCCAAACCGGAGCCTACACCTGCGCCCGTCACCAAAGCACCGGTGTCTGCCGACGGCCGGGTGACGCGCAAAAAAATGACGCCACTGCGCCGCAAGATTGCCGACCAGCTCGTCAATGCCCAGCGCACCGCCGCCATCCTGACGACCTTCAACGAATGCGACATGAGCAACGTCATGGCGCTGCGTTCCAAGCTGCAGGACAGCTTTGTCGCGAAGCACGGCGTGAAGCTCGGCTTCATGAGCTTCTTCATCAAGGCCGTGGTCGAGGCGCTCAAGGCCGTGCCGCAGATCAATGTACGCCTCGAGGGCGACGAGATCGTGCAGCAGCATTTTTATGACATCGGCGTCGCCGTCGGCACCGAGCGCGGCCTGATCGTGCCGGTGCTACGTGACGCGGATCAGAAAACCTTCGCCGAGCTGGAGCAGGACATTTTGGGCTATGCCGCGAAGGCCAAGGAGGGCAAAATTCAGGTCAGCGACCTCACGGGTGGTGTGTTCACCATCTCCAACGGGGGTGTGTACGGTTCACTGCTCAGCACGCCGATCATCAATCCACCGCAGAGCGCCATTCTCGGCATGCACACGATCCAGCAGCGGCCTATCGCCGTCGCCGGCCAGGTGGTCATTCGTCCGATGATGAATCTGGCACTCAGCTATGATCACCGCGTGGTGGATGGCAAGGAGGCCGTGACTTTCCTCATCCGAGTGAAGGACTGCATCGAAAATCCTGCACGCATGCTGGTGGGCGCATGATTGCTGTCTCTTGGCCATTTTTTAGCTGAACAATGAGGTTGAGGAGCGTTCTCAATCATCAATGAGTTTGTCACCCATGCCGCCCGAAGTTTCCAGTACCGTCCCACTGCAAGACGCGATCGCGCCGAAGGGCTGGGGTGTGTGGCTGCGCAATAAATTCCTGGCCGGGCTGGCGCTGGCACTGCCGCTGATCATCACCTTCTGGATTCTTTTCTCGATCTACGATCTGCTGCACGGCTGGAGCAAGCCGGTGCTCGCGCAGGCGGTGAATCTGGTCAACGAGCTCTACGGCGGGATCGTGCTGGACATCAATGATCCCAATCTGGCGACGTTTACGAACTTCATTGGCTTCCTGTTCTCAGTGCTCGCTATTCTGGGCCTAGGGTTCATGGCGACGAACGTCATTGGCGTTCATTTCGTCACCGCCGTGGACAAGCTGCTGCTGCGCGTGCCGCTGGTGGCCGTCATTTACAAACCGCTCAAGCAGGTGATCGACGCCTTCCGTGGCCTAGGCGGCACCAAGCAGAACTTCAAACGCGTCGTCTTCATTGATTATCCCGTCCCCGGCATGCGCATCCTGGGCTTTGCCACCGGGCAGTTTTGTGATGTCAGCAGTGGCAAGGCCATGACCTGCGTGCTGCTGCCCACGGCGCCCAGTCCGATGACGGGCTTCCTGTTGGTGGTCGATTCCGAAAAAGTCAGCGATGCGCCGATCACCATTGAGGAGGCGATGAAAATGATCATTTCCGGCGGCCTCGTGGTGCCGAACAACACCGTGGCTCCGCTGAACAAAAAAGTGGTGGTAGAACTGCTGCCCGAATCCTTGCCAATCACTGAACCGGAGATGGATTTGCCAGCAGGACTGCCGCGCGCCGAAGATTTTGACGCTGGGGACACGGAGATTCTCGCCCAGTCCATGAACATCAAAGGCAGTCGCCGCTGGTCACGCGCCCTGCCGTGGAAAAAACGCTGAAGCCCACGGTGATCATCGACTGGAACACCTGGCAGCCCGGCATTCGTGCCACATTGATGTTCATCATCGATGAGTCGAAGCACGAGGTGTTGCTCATCCGCAAAAAACGTGGCCTCGGCGCTGGCAAGATCAACGGCCCCGGTGGCAAGATGGACCCCGGTGAGACCCCGTTGCAGTGCGCGGTGCGCGAAACGCAGGAGGAGCTGGGTGTCACCGCTTTGAATCCGGTGCATCACGGCGAGCTGCGGTTTCAGTTCGTCGATGGCCTGCGCATGCATGTGGATGTCTTCGTCGCCACGCGGCATGAGGGTGAAGCCGTGGAAACCGCAGAAGCAGTGCCGCTCTGGACTTCGCTGGACGCCTTGCCCTTTGACGAGATGTGGGCGGACGATGTCCACTGGCTCGGCCAAACCTTGCTCGAGCGCCGCCATTTTACCGGTCGCTTCGTGTTTGATGACGACACGATGCGGTCATACGAAGTCGAGTGGCGCTGAGTTTTTAATTTTCGATTGAGCCGACCGTGGCTATCATGCGGCCATGAAATGTCCTCTGATTTTGTGCGGGGTTTGGTTGGTTGTGACGGCCAGTCTGGGTGCTTCGTCTGATCCGCCGAACATTGTGCTCGTGATGGCCGACGACCAGGGCTGGGGCGACATGGGCTATAACGGTCATCCGCATCTCAAAACACCTCATTTTGATGAACTGGCGCAGGAAGGCGTGCGGTTTGACCAGTTTCATGCCGCCGCGCCAGTCTGCTCGCCGACGCGTGGCAGCGTGCTGACGGGACGCACGCCGAATCGTTTCGGCTGCTTCTCCTGGGGCCATGCGCTGCGACCGCAGGAGATCACGATTGCTGAGGCGCTGAAAACCGCCGGATACGCCACCGGTCATTTCGGCAAATGGCATCTCGGCTCGGTGCAGCAGGCCAGCCCTGTCAGTCCGGGGGCGAGCGGCTTTGATGAATGGGTCTCCTCGCCGAATTTTTTCGACTTGGACCCGGTGCTGAGCGTGCAGGGCAGGGCGGCCACGTTTCAAGGCGACAGTTCGGATGTGACGATGGCGGAGGCGTTGAAGTTCATCCGCCGCTGTGCGGGAGAGAAGCAGCTTTTTCTCGCGGTGATCTGGTTCGGCTCCCCGCATGACCCGCATCAGGCGCTGGCGGCGGATTGGGCGCTCTACGCGGACCTGCCTGAAGCACAGCAGAATTTTTATGGCGAAATCACCGCCATGGATCGTGCTGTTGGCCGGTTGCGGGCTGAGTTGAAGGAGCTCGAGCTGCGTGAAAACACGCTGCTGTGGTATTGCAGTGACAATGGCGCTCTGCCGAAAGTGGGTGCCACGGGCGCGCGGCGTGGTTTCTTGGGACAGATTTATGAAGGCGGTCTTGCCGTGCCCGCGCTGCTGGAGTGGCCGGCGGTGTTTCGTGAGCCGAAGGTGATCAAGGCACCCTGCGTCACCTCGGACATCTATCCCACCGTGCTGAGCCTCGCGGGAGTGACGATGGAAAAACAGCCGCCGCTGGATGGCATCGACATCATGCCGCT
>JBDNIB010000498.1:0-1555 GCA_041688535.1 Prosthecobacter sp. | reverse complement strand
GTCTAGGATGGCAGCAGAATCTTCAGTGTGTCAGACCCTCCAGCGTCATGTTATCCATGATGATGTCGTGAGGAATCAGCGCATACTTCCACGACTTGCCACCGTGTTCGCTGGCGTGCTTGCTGGCGCGTTCGCACCACTTCTCGGCGACCTCCTTCTTGGTGAGCACCACAGCGTCTTCCATCTCGTTCTTGGCTTTGGGTTCGAGCATGTAGATGGTCTTGTCGGTTTCGGCGACGAAGTCGGGCTGATACTCGGGATGGTCGGCACCGGACTTGTAGTAGATCTGGAACTGCCCTTTGGCGGGCTTGAACCACTTCACGGCATCACGCTCCAGAATCACGGCCATACGGCGCTCGGCATCCGAGTGGAACTTCTGCACGGGATAAAGACACTTTTTGAAGCCGCCGAAGAGATACTTCGCCATGTTGCTCTTGTCGGCAGGTGATAGGCGATGATCGAGCGGCGGTTCGTTGGCTGTGGCGGTGTAGGCGCTGGGTTTCAGGTCGGTGAAGCCTTTGCTGATCTTCACGTCGTAGCCGATGGCCTCTTCCTTGTAGTGCCTCTGCATCTGCACATGGATGAACTTCGCCAATTCCTTCTGGTGGAAGCGCAGCACCTTGCGGGTGTCGTCTTCGCTCAGGTAGCGGCGGAAATGCTTCACCGTTTGTCCGGCGAGGTCGTAGAGCAGATCGGCGTGACTATCATAGGCTATGTCGTCAAAGTCCACGAGTCCGCTCACCACATAATCTTCCAGCCTGGATTCCTCGATCCCGCCTTTGCCCAGGCCGATGATCTGATGCTCACCCGTGCGCAGGTAACTCTGAAACAGTTCATCCGATGGTGGCTGGTAGTTTAGGGTGCCGAGTTCCAGTTGGAACGGCTCAAACCAGCTCTTCACCTCGCCCTGCGGCACCACAAGGATTCGCGGGATGGGAATCATCTCGGCCACCACGAGGTTCGTCGTCTGACTGATAATGGCGGCAAAGTCTGGCTTCTCGACGATGCCGTCCAGCTCCAGTTGCTTCACCTGATACTGCGCCTCGACTTCTTGCAGAATGAACTTCTGCACCTCCGGCGTCTTCAGCGCTTCCATCGTCGGCAGCTGATCCGGCTTGGCCTCCAGCCTCTTGATCACTGTGTAGGCGATCTGAGCCACACGCTGCTTTTCGGGCGTGTCAAAAGCGGGCTTGGTGTCTTTGCCCGCGTCCTGCGTGCTGGTCGTTTGCTGTTCGGGTTGAAAGCCAAGTTTGGCCTTCAAGTTGGAGTCTGAAACAACGGTGACCGTCTTGTGCCCGACTTCCTCATCGGTCAGTTCGATGACGCGCATCTTCTGCACCATGGAATCCGGCTTCTTCGCCTCATCGACGATCTCTTGGAAACGATCATGCGCGATGATGTTGAGCGTATCCACGGCCAGCACGCCCGTTCGTTTGCCGTAGGGCAGTCGCAGGCCGCGACCAATGGATTGCTCGATGAGGATTCGTGCGTTGGCGGCACGCAGCGGAATGATGGTGTAAAGGTTCGTCACGTCCCAGCCTTCCTTGAGCATGTT
>JBDNIB010000497.1:0-3538 GCA_041688535.1 Prosthecobacter sp. | reverse complement strand
GAGTTGATCGGTGCCTGCTCAAGGTCTGTCGTGGTGTTCCCCATGGCGAAGGTGCTCTGGCGCGAGGTCACACTGCCGCTGCGTGTCAATGGCAGGGACTTAAGCGGGAATTGGTAAACGTTGTTGTCCCCCTGGGAGGTGCCGAGATTGGTTCCCGCAGAAGGCGCAAGGAACGTCCAGGTGTTCAAGTCCGGGATGCTTTCCACGGTTGCAATCATGTCCACCGGCTGCGGATTGCCGCCGTAGAAGTTGAGCTGCACCTGGTCACCCACCTGCAGCTCGTGGTTGTAGATGGTGTCCATGGTGACGCGCCGGTCGTTGGGAGCGGACTGGCCTGAGCTGGCGGTGGTGTAACTGCCAGGGGTGAAGCGCGGGATCATCATGTTGCCGCTGCGCACCGCAAGCGAAGTGCCGACCACGTCAAAGGTGAACGAATTGCCGTTGTTTCCATTGCTGGATGAGTTTGGGTTGGTCAACACGGTGTAGATCTGACCATCAACAGCCGTGCCATCCGCAGTGCCACTGGTGAAGTCCACGAAGACCTGGTTCCCCACCTGCAGCCAGTGATTGGTCATGGTGACAGTGCAGGTGGTAGAGTTTGCCGGGATGCTGTAGCTGCCGGTGGCCCAGCCCAGCGCCTGCACGCTCAGGGTAGTCGCGCTTGGAGATCCCAACACAGCCGAATATGAACCAATCCAAGGTGCTGGAGATCCTGAGGTAAAGTCGAGGAACTGATTTCCCGTGGTGGAGTAGCCATGAGGAGTGGAGGTGGTGATGGTGATCGTGCGCGTGCCGTTTTGGGTGTAGGTGCCGCTCCAGCCATCCTTGCGGAAGACACGTGCCGGCAGGGCCACACGCATCACGGGCTCACGCTGCTTCCCAAACGAGGGCTTGGTGATCATGTCAGGACTGCGGGCCTCGTAGTCGAGCAGGATGGCCTTGATGACGGCTTGCATGTCCCCGCGCACACCGAAGCCGTTATCATTAAACTTCTGTACCACGCGGTAAAGGTAGCCACGTGACGGATGACTGGTCACCAGGCGCTGGATGAGCTGGCGGCAGATGAAGGGCCCCACGTTTGGATGATTAAAGAGCTGCTCATGAGAGATGGCGAGTTCCTGGGCAGGCAGGGCCTGATAAGCCGGATGGTTGAAGGAGGCGCTGTTGTGCGTGGCGAAGGGGTCCAGCGGCTGGCCGCCACCCACCGTCTGCAAGCCTGGCAGCACTTCATTGTTCAGCAGTAGTTTAGGGCCGGTGAAATGACGTGCTGGCACTTCGCGCATCTGGCGGGTCCAGTTGGCCGGCGCACTCAAGGAGGTGAGGTAAGCCCCATCATAACCGTAATCCCAGCCAGTGAACACATGCGAGAAGCCCACAATTTCGCGCTGATTGTAGGTGTCGATTGGGATGTCCTTGGAGTTGAGCATCAAGGAACCATCCGGCCACATACGGTACAAACCGACAGAAAAGAGCTGCTTGATTTCACGCGCATAGTTTTCATTCGGGATGCGGCCCACGGTCTGATCGGGCTTGTCATTGCGCAGCATGTCAAGGTAGCGGCCCATTGAGGGCGTGAGGGTCGTGTCCAGCAGGATGTCACGGAAGTTGCCCAAGGCATTGGTGGCCAGCCTGTCATAGAAGTAGGAGAGCGACCGGGCGTTGTTGTCCAGCGGCCCCTGGGCTGAGACGACATGGATTTCGCTGAGGGCGAAGGCAATGCGCTGGCGCAACTGGTCACCACCAGAGATCGAACGCCACCACCAGGCGTTGAAGGAGAGGGTTTCGTCAAACGCCCCGCCAGTGGCGCTGGACAACTCGGTGCGAATGACCTCGGGCAGGTGCAGGCTGACGGGCTTGGTGAACTGGTCATCAATCCACGCCTCGTAACTGGGCATGGCCTGCAGTGCCTGAATGTCGTCTATGCTGGCACCAAACGTGGCCTGGGTCAGAAAGCGCACGGCGGCGGCGGGATTCGTGGCGTGATCATCCGTCCATGCGGGCGGCAGCGGCGGCGGGGAGAAGGTGCGGGAACCATGGGCGAGGGTGAAATTCCCACGGATTTCACCGGCAGGATACATCGCGGTGTGCAGGTTGATGTAGGCTTTGCCTTGCTTGATGAGTTCGCGAATGTCCGCCACAGAAAGTGTGCCGACGCCGGTGATGTTCCACTTGTGGGTGCCATCCGGTTGCGGCCCGTCTCCGGGCAGCGGCTCGGTGCCGTCGTAGATGATGGCGGACGCATGAGTCAGATAAGGGTCGGCATGCACATGCCAGTCGGTAAGCGCGCCTGAAAGACCGCTGTGAGTGAAGGCAACATAGGCCACCGTCTCGTCCTCGCTGAGCCGTAAGGTGGCGCTACCGACACCATTGGTAGTGGCGGCCCCTTGGGCGAGCATCGTCGCCACATAAAGCGTGCCCGGCGTCGAGCCTGGAGCCGGCGGGATGTAGGGGGACAGCACATGGCCAGGCACGATCTCGCTCGGGCCGCTTTCATCCTGGCCAGGCCGGGACCAGCCGACGGCGAGGTTATCTCCGGCGCCTGTGCCGGCTTTGTGGAGGATCTCGACATAGTAGCGTTTCCCTTCCTGCAGGGCCAGCCACGGAGATTTCTGACTGGTCTCACCATTCCAGCTTTGGGGTGTGGCATTGCCGATGCTGACCCAGGCGCGTTTGAAAGCATTGATCGGCTCGTCGTCATTGGAAATCCACAACTCCGCAGCATTGCTGCCGGCAACCCAGAAGTAATAATTGCCCGTCGCCGGTGCGGTGATGTAGCCGCGGATGCGTGCCCCGTAGTCGTCGCCAAAATCCGTGGGGCTTCCAGGGAGGCAAGATTGGTCGTGCCGCTGGCAGTGTTGCCGGTGGGAATGTCCGCCACGGTGGTGCCGCCGACACCGCTCCAGAATTCGCGAGGAATGGTCGCCCCGGTGTCCTCAACGTGCAGGTTTAAGAGCGAGGTGCTGTCGCCTACGGCATTGGTGAGAGTGATGAGAATCTGGTAATCCCCTCCCGACCCTCCAGGTGGCGTGCCGCTGAGGATGCCATTGGCGTAGGTCAGCCATTCCGGGTTCCCGCTCACGGTCACCCCTGCCCCGTTGATTCCGATGCCGTTGCTGCCCTGGATCTGGTAGGAGAACGCGCCTCCCACCAGCGCCGTTGCCGCAGTCGCGCTGACATGGGCTGACGGTGCCAACGGCGTTGCCGGGGCCGCCTCTGGATAAAGCCGTTCCGCAGGAATGATCTGCTTGGGCTGGCTGGGGCTGAACCAGAACAGACGGCAGCGTCCGTAGCCGGTGTTCTCGTAGAAGTCGAGCTGGATGTCATAACGGGTGCCACCGACCATCGGGATGCGGACATAACGCTCATTACCCATCGAGGCCCAGTCATTGAGCGTCTTGTTGACGATGTCGATGCTCATGCTGCCCATACCGTTGGCGTATTCCCCGCCCCCCAGGTTGACGGTGAAGGTGGTGGCTGTGGCTGCGTTGATGACCACGTTGCGATTGTCAGAGAACGTGATGTTGCCACTGCCTGATTC
>JBDNIB010000052.1:0-5103 GCA_041688535.1 Prosthecobacter sp. | reverse complement strand
GGCCGCACCTGCCCGCGTCTGCTCGGCCCCATCTCCCGTGTCAGCGAAATTCGTGAGCTCAACATCGACAAACTCAAGGGCACACTCGTAAACTTCAATGTGCTCGAACACCTGCTCGACGACCAAAAAGGCATCGCCGCCTGGCAAATCGAGCTACGCAAGCGTGATGATGATCCGCATGACACCGACGAGGTGCATCTGCACCTCGCCATCAATCCCGGCATGCAGGAGTCCGACATTGAGCACGCCGTGAACACCCGTTTCCGAGAGGTCACGGAGATCACCCCCAATCACATCCATTTTCATCCTTTCGCCAAACTGCGTGAGCAGCTCGGCGTCGGCCGCCTGCTCAAGGAGGAGAAACTTGTCGATCACCGCCCGAAACCTGGCTCAGCCCAGGCCAAAACGCCCACTTCTTGATCTCTGCCATGAATCTTCCGCAACTCGTCATCGTCGCCGCCGCCCGCACACCGTTCACTCGCCTCGGCAGCGATCTTGCCGCGCTGGACGCGGTGGAACTCGGTCGTCACGCCATCAGCGCCCTGCTCACTCGCACCGGTCTGGACCCGGAACTGGTGGATGAAACCATCCTCGGTTGCGTCGGCCAGCCGGCGGACGCGATGAATATTGCGCGTGTCGTTGCCTTGCGAGCCGGCATTCCACAGTCCAAGCCCGCCGTGACGGTGCATCGCAATTGTGCCTCCGGTTTGGAGTCGCTGACCACCGCGCACGCGAAAATGTGCGCGGGGCAAGGGGAGGTCTTCATCGTTGGCGGCACCGAAAGCATGAGCAACATGCCGTTCTATTTTTCGCGGCACGCGGTGGCGAAATTCGCCGCGCTTGGCCGCGCCCGTGACTTTATGAGCCGCGCGAAGGCCATGCTGAGCTTCCGGCCAGCCGACTTCGCTCCCGTCATCGGCCTCAAGCTTGGTCTCAGCGATCCGGTAGTCGATTTGAACATGGGGCAGACCGCCGAAATCCTCGCTCGCGAGCACGGCATCAGCCGCGAGGAGCAGGACGCTTTCGCCTTGCGTTCACATCAGCGTGCGGTCGCCGCGCAGGGATTTCTCAGCCACGAAATCGCCCCTGTGCTTGGCAAAAAAGTCATCGCTGCCGACAACGGCGTGCGCGCCGACTCCAGTCTCGAAAAACTCGCCAAATTGAAGCCCATTTTCGACCCGCTCACCGGCAGCGTGACCGCTGGCAACTCCTCGCAGATCACCGATGGCGCGGTCGCCATTCTCGTCGCCACCGAAGCTGCCGCCGCGAAGCACGGCTGGCAGCCGATCGCCCGCCTGGTCAGTTACGCTGCCACCGGTTGTGATCCGGCCCGCATGGGTCTCGGTCCTGTGCGTGCGATGGATGCCGCGCTGCGGCGTGGTGGCTGGAAACTCGACGATGCCGATGTCGTCGAAATCAACGAAGCCTTCGCCGCGCAGGTGCTCTCCGTCGTCAAATGCCTCGCCGATCCCGCTTACGCCCGCCGCGCCGGATTGGACGGCCCGTTAGGCGAGATTGATCCCGCCAAACTCAACCCCAACGGCGGCTCCATCGCCCTCGGCCATCCCGTCGGTGCCAGCGGTGCGCGTTTGGTGCAGACCGCGCTCAATCAACTGCAATCCCGCAAAACGAAACGTGCCATCGTCAGCCTCTGCGTCGGCGGCGGCCAAGGCGTCGCCGCGTGTTTGGAAGCGCTGTAATTTTTTCATCCCAACCAGTCATGAGTGACATTTTCGAACAACGCCCCGCTGTGCTGCATGCCGAGCCGCATGTGCTGGAAACCATCGCTCATGGCGATCCGCTGCCTGCCAAACATTTCCGCCTCGAAGTGGACGCGCAAGGCATCGCCTGGCTCACGTTTGACTCGCCGGATACCGCGGTCAATGTGTGGAATCTGGAGTCACTGCGCGAGTTCAATCACCAGCTTGAAGCCATCGAGCAAAACAGCCGCGTGACTGCTGTCATTCTGCGCAGCGCGAAGGAACGCATCTTTGTGGCGGGCGCGGATTTGAAATCCATTCAGTCCATGACGCCGGAACGGCTGAACGACTTCATCTGGCTCGGCCAAGCCGTGTTTGACCGTCTGGCAAGTCTCAAGCTGCCCAAAGTGGCCGCCATTCACGGCGCGTGCATGGGCGGCGGTTATGAAGTTACGCTCGCGTGTGACTGGCGCATCGCTAGCGATCACGATTCGACGAAAATCGGCCTGCCAGAGACGCAGGTCGGCATTGTGCCAGCCTGGGGCGGTTGCACACGCCTGCCGCGCATGCTGGGCGTGCGTAAGGCGCTAGGCCTCATCACCACTGGCAAGCTGCTCAATGCCTCCGCCGCGAAACATGCTGGACTCATCAGCCACATCGTCCCGCAGGAGCATCTGGACAAACTTGCGCGGCGTTTGGTGGGGCAAAAACGCCCCGTGGTCGGCTTCAAGCTCGAAAACCTGTCGCCGCTGCCGCTGATTGTTGGCTATTTCGCCAAACGGCAAGCGCTGGCCAAAACACGCGGCCTGTATCCTTCGATCACCAAGGCTATCGAGGTCGTCACGCAGGCGGTGAACGGCAGCATTGAGGCTGGATTGAAACTGGAGCGCGATGCCGTCGCAGAACTCATCAAAGGGCCGGAGGCCGGCCGTTTGATCGAGCTGTTCTTCAAACGCGAGGAGGCAAACAAACATCCTGCCGCGTCCGGCAAGGCCGTGACGATTCAAAACGCCACCGTCATTGGCGCAGGTGTCATGGGCAGCGGCATCGCCCACACGCTCGCCTCGCGCGGCGTGCGGGTGCTGATGACCGATGTCGCCGCCGACAGCCTCGCGCGTGGCATGGAGAACATTCGCAGCCTGCTCAAAGGTGCCACCAAACGCAGGATCATCACGAAAACCCAGGCGCGTGACACGCTGGACCGCATCAGCACCACGCAGACGCCGGTGCCGCTGGCCCGCCATCATCTCATCATCGAGGCGGCCACGGAGAGCATGGAGCTGAAGAAAAAAATCTTCGCCGATCTCGCCACGCGTGTTTCGAGCGACACCATCCTCGCCACCAACACCAGCGCGTTGTCCGTCGCCGAGCTCGCGCAGACCGTGCCGCACCCGGAGCGCGTCATCGGCCTGCATTTTTTCAATCCCGTGCATCGTATGCCGCTGGTGGAGATCATCACGCTGCCGGAGACTTCCGCAGACGTCATTGCCACCGCGATCAAGTTTGTACAGAAGTCCGGCAAGACGCCCGTGCTCGTCAAAGACAGCCCCGGCTTCCTGGTGAACCGCATCCTCGTGCCCTATTTGATGGAGGCCGTGCGGCTGCATGAAAGCGGCATTCCGGTGAAGGACATTGACGACGCCATGCTCGAATTCGGCATGCCGATGGGGCCGCTGCGTCTGCTTGATGAAATTGGCCTTGATGTGGCGACACACGTCGCCAAAACACTCGCCACCGCCTTCCCTGAACGCTTCCCCAAGAGCGACGCACTCGACAAAATGGTCGCCGCCGGATATCTCGGCAAAAAATCCGGCCAAGGCTTCTACCGTTACGAAAACGGCCGTGAGATCACGCCGGGCAAAAATCCGCCGATGCCGCAGCACCAAAGTCTCCAGACGGATCTTGCCGTACTCATCAGCAGAGAGGCCATGCGCTGTCTGGATGAAGGCATCGCCCGCAGCGCTGCCGACATCGATCTCGCCATGGTGCTCGGCACCGGCTACCCGCCGTTTCGCGGTGGTCCGCTCGCCTATGCCAGTGATTCCGGCATCATGAACAATCCCACCCCCATTCTGAACTCATGAGCACCTCAACCGACGAAGCCAAGTCCCTCATCGACACCTCGCGCATGAACGCGGGCCAGCGTGCGGCGCTGGAAATGGCGGAGGCCGCGCGTGATGAACGACGCAACACGGGACTGGCCGCCGGCATCTTCTTTGGCGAGCCGAAGTTTGATTCGCTGCTGCCGTTTCCCAAACAATCGGCTGAGGATCGTGATCAAGGTGCTGCTTTTTTAAAGCGTCTGGCGGCGGTGCTGGATGAGCATGCCGATCCCGATGCCATTGATGTTACCGGCGAAATTCCAGACTTGCTGTTGAACCAACTGGCGAAGCTGGGCGCGTTTGGGATTAAAATTCCGGTGAAGTATGGCGGCCTGGGCCTGTCGCAGACGAATTACTCGCGTGCGGCGATGTTGCTGGGTAGCCGCTGCGGCAATCTGGCGGCGCTGCTCTCCGCGCATCAATCCATCGGCGCACCGCAGCCGCTGATTTTGTTCGGCACGGAGGAGCAGAAGGCCAAATATCTGCCGCGCTGTGCCAAAGGCGAGATCAGCGCGTTTGCGCTGACCGAAAACGAGGTCGGCTCCGATCCGGCGCAGATGAAGACCGAGGCAAAACTGGATGGCGACGATTACATCATCAACGGCGAGAAGCTGTGGTGTACGAACGGTCTCAAGGCCGGCATGATCGTGGTGATGGCCAAAACGCCCTCACCGGAGAAGCCGCACGCGACTTCCGCCTTTCTCGTCGAAACCGACTGGCCCGGCGTCGAGATCGTCCACCGCTGCCGCTTCATGGGCCTGAAGGCGCTCTACAACGGCGTGATTCGGTTCAACAACGTGCGCGTGCCTGCCGCGAACATTCTCGGCGGCGTCGGACGCGGTTTGAAGGTCGCTCTAACAACGCTGAACACCGGCCGCATCACCTTGCCAGCCGCCTGCACTGGTTTGGCGCAACGTTGCCTCGAAATGAGCACGCGCTGGGCACGCGGTCGCGTGCAATGGGGCCAGCCGATCATCCGTCATGCTGCCATCGCCGACAAGCTCAGCCGCATGGCCGCCGACACTTTCGCGATGGAGAGCATCGTGCGTTATGTCTCCTCGCTGGTGGATCACGACAAGCACGCCGACGTGCGCCTGGAGGCCGCCATCGGCAAGCTGTGGGGCAGCGAGAAATCCTGGCGCATCATGGACGACACGATGCAGATTCGTGGCGGGCGCGGCTTTGAAACCGCCGCTTCGCTCAAAGCACGCGGCGACACGCCCGAGCCGGTCGAGCGTCTATTCCGCGACTCGCGCATCAACACGATCTTTGAAGGCAGCAGCGAGATCATGCGCTTGTTC
>JBDNIB010000051.1:0-4727 GCA_041688535.1 Prosthecobacter sp. | reverse complement strand
CGTCGGCGCGATCGGTGGTGACGTGCCAGCTCCGGGCGCGGCGACGGTGGCCCAGCGGCCTACCTGGGCGGCGGAAAACGCCTTTGCCCGCTCTGGCGCGGCGGATTCCTTCCTGACGTTGGATGGTGGTTTCATCCGCCCGCTGTTGAATACCGAATATGACACCAGCGCCAGCAATCCGGGGGCGGGCTCCAACTGGAAAGTGATCGCTGAGATTGGCAATGTCGGCCTGCGTGCCAATCAGCCGAACATCACCGCCAACCTGGCGATCAACACGCTGACCATCGCGAATGCCTCGGTGCCTACAGCGGCGAAGGAGTATGTGATCATCGGCAACGGCAAGACGCTCACGATCAATTCCGGCATGATCAACTTCGCCAACTTTGCGCAGGTCAACAGCGCCAACATGGAAAGCGTGATCAGTGGCGGCAAGATCGACATGAACGGTCGGCAGGCCATCGTGAACAGCAGCAGCTTCTTCGAGGATCTGGACCGCAACGACGCGAACTACTACAACTACGTCACTGGCTACAACTCGTTCATGCGTTCCAGCATCATCAATGCTGACGGGTTGGTGAAAACGGGCCGCAACAATTTGTATCTGGACACCTGGAATGAGTTTCTGCCCAGCAGCACGCTCTATGTGACGGATGAAGCCAGTGTCATTGCCCGCCACTCCCTGGCGCTACAGGGCATCTCGGATGTTTATGTCACTGGCGCGGGCAACTTCCTGCTGCAATACGGCGTCAACATCACCGGCGTGGACCTTCATGTGACTGGAACCATGGACGCGGATCGTGTCATTCTGCGTTCTGAGACCAACACGCACAACTCCTGGGGCGGCAATGTGATCCTGGAGACCATCGACAGCACCGGGATGAAGGAGTCCCGCCAGCATCGTCTCACCGCGTTGAATGACGCCACGCTGACCGTTCTGGGGAACATTTACGTGGATGACGCCACCAGCGCCAACGCCCGCGCCTCCGACTACTTCGGCGACCCGTTTGTCATCAGCACGGACAGCGGTCAGAGTGGGGTCATCAATCTGCGCGGCCAGGTGCGTGACATCTCCACCGGTTCCGTTTCTACGGGTGCCGGCGGCCCGGTTGAAGTGTTCCGCTTCGGTGATACCGCAGGGATTTCTGATCCGAACCACTCGCTGCGGTTCCGTATGACCGGCAACGATGAGATGAACGTGAACGTGTTCCAGCAATGGGACGCCACCGGCCGCATGGAGATGAATCGTGGCTACTTCCGCATCCAGTATGATCCCGACGCTGTCGGCAATGACGGGACGGGATTCCTCACCGAAACCGCCAACAATTCCATTTTGCGCAACGACTACTGGACCCGTGCCGTACTGGGAACGGACGGTGCTGGCACTGGCACCTATGACGCGCATTTGATCCTCACCCGGGCCGGTCAGATTTTCAACTGGGCCAACAACCTCAATATCTATAACAACAATCGCGACGGTACGTTAACGATCGGTGGGGAGCATCAGAGCGGCAGCGCCTATATCGGTTCAGACGATGGCGCGAACTATCAGATCGTGTATGAAAGCCAGGGCGGCGACCGCGACCTGCGCTTCTTCCAGGTGCGCGGCGGTAGGCTGGAGATCAAGGCGCGCCTGACGGACAATGGCACCGGGGTCAATTCCAGCGCCACGGTGGTCGGTCCTGGCACGATTCAGTTCAATGCCAATGGTGCTGGAGCGTCCACCGTCGAACGCTGGAACTTCATGGGCGGCGAGGCCATCTGGGCACCGCGCTCCACGGACGGCAGCATGCTGGGCAATGACCGTTTTGCCATCTCCACCGCTCAGGCACTGTTTGGCGGCGGTGATCTCACCGTGCTAGGCGAGGCCACAACAAACCGCAATTTCAACCTCACCGGCAATGTCTGGCTCAACAACGGCGAGTCGGTGATCCGCCTGAACTCACCCACCGGACGTACCTTCAACCTGAACTTCGGCGCAGCGGCGGCCACGTTCACGAAATCCCAGGGCGGCACGTTGGCTTTCATCGAAGAAGGGGACGGCACCGCTAATATCAGCATGCAGGCCACCGATCTGACCAACAGCGGCCTCATGTCCTGGGCCGTGTTTGGCACGCAGGCGGGGGTGATCAGCGACTTCGCCGCCAATGGCGCGAGCGGTGCCATCACCGCCTACGGCGGCTACACCGCCGGCACGGTCGAGGGTGACTACGCGGGCAATGACGTGAACGTCGCTGGCGATGTGGCCTTCACCGCCGCGATCAATCCGAACTCGCTGCGGGTTGATGCGCCAACGGCACTCTCCCTCGACGGGCAAACGTTGACCGTTGGCAGCGGCGGCATTCTGTTCACCTCGGCGAATGGCGGGCCGAACTCCATCACGGGCGGCACCGTCACCAGCGGTTTTGATGCCAATCTGGGCGTTGCAGGCACGCCGCGTGACCTGATGCTCTTCAATTACGCCGGGCAGACGCTGACTTTCGGCGCGGTCATCACCGACAACGGTGGCGACAAGGTCAACTTCGTCCTCGGTGGCAGCGGCACCACAGCGCTGACCGCCGACAACAGCTACACCGGTGACACTTACATCAACAACGGCGTCCTGCAGATCTCCAGTGAGAGCCAGCTCGGCGACATCAATGGATCGATCGCACGACTTGCGCGGGTGAATATAGGCTCAAACAACGGTACTTCAGGCGGTACTCTGTCCTTCCTGGACGGTGGCACTGGCAGCTGTGCGGCGTGTACGTTCACGTCTAATTCAAGCAATCGGATCACCAGCACGACTCTGACGAATGGCGGCAGCGGCTACACCAGCGGGGTGTTCGTCAATGCGAACGCTGGCGGCACCGGCAACGCGGGCATCTGGGCCATTCTCGATTCCGGCAACCTTCACTTCGATGGCGGCACGCTCAAAACAACGCAGTCGATCACCCTCGACGGCGGACGCACGATTTTCATCGGCGGTAATGGCGCGTCGTTTGATGTCGCCAAAGGCACGGAGTTGACCATCAACGGTTATGTGACCAATGAATTCAGCCAGATCAATTCGAGTAACGGCTACACCGCCAACCACATCGGCGGCGCGGACACTCCCGCTGGCGACCGCAGTCCCGATATTGGCAACATGGTCATCACCGGCGGTGGCACGGTGACGCTCGTTGGGGCACCGAACAACGTGGCGCAGGCCAATCAGTACAACACCTATGGTGGCATCACTTGAGTGGATGAAGGCACTATCAAGCACACATCAGCAGGGACCTCCGCCAATTCCATTTTGGGTCTGAATCGTTCCTGGATCAATGGCACAGTACTCGGCGCGCAAGGCACGCTGGAGCTAGCCACGACCTCCGACAACACCATCTACGAGTGGCTCACCTTCCGTGGCCGGGGCTACGAGGGCCGTGGCAGCGTTGTCACCACTGGCACCGCGCGCACGCACCGTCTTTCCGGACAACTGTTCATCGAGAGCGACCTACTGGTGAACATCACCAACAGCAGTTCCCTCAACATCAATGAAAATGGCGGCACCTTTTACGGCAATGGCGACATCATCCGCAAAGGCAACGGCGAGTTCAGGTTCTATGGCAACTCGCCTGACTGGGTGGGCGAGTACATCGTCGGCAGTGGCAACACCCGCTTCTACGGCGATGCCAACCTGCCCGGCCTGACCGCCATTCGCCTGGATCGCAATGCCTACGTTGGTATCGGCAATGGTTCGAATGACCGCAACCAGTTTGATGACCGCCTCCCGGACACCAGGCCCATCTTCAGCGATGGCTATACCCGGTTGAACATGGAAGGCAGCAGCACCGTGCATTCCGGCCGTGCGCGCATGGGCGGGGCCACGGCTCGTACGGGCGTGTTTGGCATTGAGGTCGATCTGGCCTCGGTGGTCACGGGAGGGACACCCGATCTTGCGCTGACCTCGTCCGGATTTCGTTTTGCCGAACTCGTGCGCAATGAGGGCGCGGTCTTCCAGTTCCGCAACAATGACCCTGGCACCGACATCGCCCGTGGCACCACCTTTGGCATCACGGAGTTCGACAGCCGTGCCTTCTTCCTGGTGGACACCGCCCCGGCCACCGTCGGCAGCGGTGATGGATTGAATGGCAACACCGCCATTATCGCTGGCTTCTTCGGCGGCACCCGCCCTGAATACTTCAACACGACAACCGGTGTCATCTGGGACTTGGACCGCACCTCACGCTTCCTCATGACCGTGGACGCGGGCACCGACCCCATTTACGGCGGCGCGGTGAACTTCCTGCGTCCGCTGTCGGATGCGCCAGGCTCCACGGATTACAAGATCATCGCTGATCCGGGCAACAACACGGCCTCTGTGGATGTTGACCTCGCCGCACAGGGCATTACGGCGGACCAGAACCTCCGCTTCGTGGGCTTGACGACGGACGCGATCGGCAGCGGGCTGACCTCTCGCATCAACTCCGTACTCACGCTGAATTCAGCCCTGACGGCCAACTCCGTCAGCTTTGCGTCCGACACCACGGTCACTAATGTCAACAACGCCGGCAACGAGGTGAACCTAGTCATGGGCCGCGAGGGCGTTCTCACCATCAATTCCGGTGTCCTTATGTTCGCCAACATGGGTGCCATGGACCGACTCGGCGCGGCATCGAACGTGGACATCAATCTCAACATGAACAATGCCATCATCGGCGGCATGCTCGACTTCAGCGGCCGTGAGGCCATCATTTATGCGGGCAGCG
>JBDNIB010000496.1:0-2883 GCA_041688535.1 Prosthecobacter sp. | reverse complement strand
GCCAAAGCATTCGCAGGTCGAGCCGGTGCTCATGACCAGTCGCGACGGCGTGAATTTCAAGCGCTGGGAGGAGCCGCTCATTCCCATCACCGCGCCGAAGGATCGCGACTGGAACCGCAGCAACTACATGGCCAACGGCGTGCTGCAACTGCCCGGCCACGAGCGTGAACTCTCCGTCTATGCCACCGAAGCCTACTACCAAGGCCCAGGCAGCCGCCTCCGCCGCTTCACCTTCCGCGTGGATGGTTTCGTCTCCGCCTCCGCCGATAAAGGCGAGGTCATCACCAAGCCGATGATCTTCACTGGGTCGCAACTCTTCCTGAACATCGTCAGCAAAGGAGCAACTCGAGTCGAAATTCAATACGCCAATGGCAACGCGATTCCAGGCTTCACGCTCGCCGATTGCACGCCCATCACCGGCGACCACACTGACCACATCGTCAACTGGAAGGGCGGCATCCCTGCCGCCCATGCAGGCAAGCCTGTAAAACTTCGTTTCGTCCTGCACCAGGCCGACCTGTTCGCCCTGCAATTCATCCCTTGATCAACGCCCATCATGAAGTTGCTACCCATTGTCATCTTACTGCTGTTAGAGAACATCTCCGCCGATGCTGCGTCGCAAGCGGAGTATTTTGCCAATGCTTCACGCGGCTGGTCGCGTAGCGCCGATCCCGTGGTGCTCACTGATCTGTCGAAAGTGGAGCCTGCCAATGCGCTCATCACGGGGCCGCGTCAGAAGGGCAAGTGGAAGAAGATTCCATTCACTACGGCGGAAATGAAAGGCACGGCGCTGTCGATCTACAGCACCACGAATCCACCCCTGGTGAGACTACCACTGGCGCAGCGGGGATGGCATGCGGTGTATATCGGATTGGCGACGACCTCCGGCGGCTTCAACATCGGCAGCAACGGTCTCAAGGCCAAATTGAACGATGAGGCGGTATTCAAGCGCATGGCCAACAATCTCTCGCTGGAAAAAAATCGCCGCGCGGTGATTCAGGAGTGCTTTCTAGCGGTGGCAGACTTGCAAGGCCAGTCGCTCGAGATCGCGCCACTGCCAGGACTGCCGGCGAGGTTTGTTATGTCAAAGTGGTGCCGCTGAATGAGGCAGAAGCACAAGCGAGTCGCGCAACATCAAAGCACCGCATGTCCATTGCCACGTTTGATGGTCATAGTTGGATCTGGCCCTTCAAGCCGAGCACGGCGGAAGAATTTCGTGGGTTTGAAGGCACGGACATCGGCAAGTGGTGGTTCCAAATTACGGGGGCCGATTTCGCCTGCTATCCCACCAAGGTCGGCACCTATCCAGGCGAAGGCACGGTTGATTTTCCCAACGGCACTTATGCGAATTACACACGCTCGCTGGAGACGCTGTTCAAGCGAGGCATCAACCCGCTCAAGGTCGCCCGTGATGCTGCGAAGACGCAGGGTGCGGAGTTTCATGTGATGCTGCGCCCGGCGGGCTGGGTCGGCTCCATGCCGTATGAGGAGACCTTCAACAGCAAGTTCTTCTACGAGCACCCCGAGTGGCGCTGCATCGACCGCGATGACACGCCGACGTTTTATTTGAGCTATGCCATCCCCGAGGTGCGGCGGCAGTTGATCGAAATATTTCGCGAGACGCTGGAGCTGCAACCTGAGGGCGTGGGCTTTGTCTTCAATCGCGGCATGCCGCTTATGCTGTGGGAGGATGCCTTCTGCACGCGCTTCAAAGCCATGCACAACGCGGATGCCAAAGCCGTCGAAGATGATGACCCGCGCATCCACGCCACACGCGCGGCGATCATGACAGATTTCATGGCCGAGGTGCGCGCGCTGCTGGATGAAACGGCGGCGAAACAGGGGCGCAAGGAACGCTACGAAATCTCGCTCGGCACCTTTGCCAAAGAAGCGGACAACCAACGCTGGGGCCTCGATCTGCCGCAGTGGATTCAGCGCGGCTTTCTCGATGACATCGCCGTGACATGGTTCGCCTATCACACCTCATTTGAAAAGGCGCCGGGCCAGATCGACATGGCTTACTACCAACGCATCACGAATGGCACGAGCACCAAGACCTACCCGGTGGTCATCACATGGAAGACTGGCAAGCCGATGGAGCTTTGCCAAAAGGCCGCCGCCTACCTCACCGCAGGTGCTTCAGGCATCGCGATCTGGGACCCGCAGGTCCAACTGGGTTGGGCTGAAGGCTCGTCGGGTAATGTCTTCGACATCCTCGGTAAGCTCGGCCATCGCGACGACCTCCTGCGCTGGGCCAAAAGCGGCGTGCCACAGCCACTGAGTATCCCGCTCACTCAGCTCGATGAAAACTACTTCAGCCGCTGGTTCCCGAACATGGGCTTCTGAATTCACGTTAAAACGGTCGCCTTATGATCATGAAACTCACCGCAAGCTTTCTCTGCATCTGGATCGCCACACTCTGCTGTGTCAGGGCGCAACAGCCTGACGACAAAGTGAAGCTCAACCTCCTGCTCCAGGAAATTGCCTGGGATACCGTTAGCCATCATCCCATGACGTGCGTGATGAAACCGTGATCTGATCGCATGATTTCGCCCTCATCAGATCACGACATCGCCACGCGCGTGCGCAATCGCGTCATGTGGCGGCTGCTGCCGTATCTGATTCTGCTGTATGTGGTGGCGTACCTGGATCGCGTGAACGTGAGTTATGCCGCGCTCGACATGTCGGCGGATCTCGGGTTCACGGCCACGACCTATGGTTTCGGCGCGGGCATTTTCTTTGTCGGCTACTTTTTGCTGGAGGTGCCGGGCGCGGTGATCGCGCAGCGCTGGGGAGTGCGCCGGCAGGTCTGCCGCATCATGGTTTCCTGGGGCGTGCTGGCGATGGTGATGGGGTTCATTCAAAACGCGACGCAGTTTTATT
>JBDNIB010000495.1:0-9603 GCA_041688535.1 Prosthecobacter sp. | reverse complement strand
TTAGCGTGGTTTTGACGACGCGACCACCACCCGGATCACACAGCAGCAGATGCTCCTTGCCATCACGTACGTCCAGACTCAGCCCGTGGCCCGATTTCAGGCCCAAAGTCCACGCATTGAGCACCTTCCCCGCCTTGTCGAAGATCAGCACGTTGTTCTTCGCCTCGTTGGTGATCATGATCAGGCGCTTCTGCGCATCCATGACCATCTCATGGCAGTCCTTCACCGGATGCCCCTCCTGCTTCGCCTGGCACCACTCCAGATCGACCCGATACCGATGCTCGCCATGCCCGATGATGGCTCCATTCAATGAAGTCTTGCTCTGCGCCCGAACGAACGGGGCGGACAAGGCGGTGGCAGCGGTCGTGGTGATGAAATGGCGGCGGTTCATGCTTCAACCAACAGAACAAACACGCCTGACCTATCCAGAACTCTTTGAGCGAGTCTTGTATGTAGGTAGTTTCAAACTCCAGCGCATCGCCGCCAGTCGCAGCACCAAAATGACCATCATGGCGATGTAGCGATGGCTTTCAGAGGGCAGCAAAAACTTACGCAGCAGCACAAACACCAGCGCACCCACAAACACCGCCGTGGCATACAGATTCACCTCCGGCTTGAACACCCAGGGGATCTCACTCCGCAGCACATCGCGCAGAATCCCACCCGCCACACCGGTGACGATGCCCAGTAGAATCGCCACGATGGCCGGAGTGCCGAGCGCGAGCGCTTTCTCGGTGCCCGCGATGCCAAACAAGGCCAGCCCAAACGCATCCGCGACCGCGAGCAGCCGGTGCGGTGGATGGACGAAGCGCACGATCACAAACGTCGCCACCGCCGCAATCAAAGCGGTCCATAAATACATCGGCTGCTCAATCCAGAACAAGGGGCGGACGCCGAGACACAGATCCCGGATCGTGCCGCCGCCCACCGCCGTCACCAGCGCCAGCACCATCACACCAAACAGGTCCATGCCTTTCCCTTCTGCCGCTAGCACGGCAGTGATCGCGCACACGGCGACAGCGGAATATTCGATCCAGGGAGGCATGGTCAATGTTCCAGATAGTGCTCGATGCCGTTGAGAAACATCTGCACGGCCACCATGACCAGCAGCATGCCCATTAGGCGTTCCACGGCCATTGAGCCTTTCTCCTTGAGCACGCGGGAGATGGCGGGTGCGCACAGCAGCACCGCCGCCGTGATGCCCCAGGCGATGAGCAGCGCCGTAAACCACCGCCAGATCTGCTCCGGCTGCGTGCTGACGAGCACCAGCAGTGTCGCCAACAAGGACGGTCCCGCGATCATCGGCACGGCGAGCGGCACGATGAACGGCTCCATCGTTACCTCCTCGTCATGCCGTGAAGGCGGGAAGATCATTTTCAGCGCGATCAAAAAGAGCACGATGCCGCCGCTGATGAACAACGCCTCTTGCTTCAGATGCAGCAGTCCCAGCAGCCACGGCCCTACGAATAAAAACACAACCAAGATCACCAGCGCGACGACCAGTTCCCGCGCGATCACACGCAGACGCCGTTCCGGTGGCACCGGACGCAATCCGCTCACAAACGTGGCCACGTTCCCCAGCGGGTCCATGATCGTCAGCAGCAGGAGTGTGGCGGAGAGCGTGTCCATGATCAAAACTAGCCTGGGTTTGTCGCTGGCGCACCCAGTGGTGCCCGTTCTTCTTTTGCGCGGGTGCCGAGATTGCCGTAGCGATGGTAATCAAAGCTGACGCTCTGCTCCTGCACATACCAGAGCAATTCGATGCGGCCTTCCGCCAGCACAGATGCATCGGCGATAAAGACTTGTGTTTCTGCGGCTGCACGACGCACGTTCTCCGGCACGTGGGATGCAGCGGCGTAGCGTACGCGATCGGTTTCACCCTTCCGGATGGCGATGGTGAGGTCATCGTCGCTCTCCTCAATGAATTCGATGCCTGCGGCCAAGCCCTCCGTCGCTTCGTGCAGTCGCTGGAGCGCTTTCGATTCAAATCCAGGCGGTGTGCTGACTGTGATGCGGCATCCGGCGGCGCGGGCGGCGGCCACGCGGGCATAGAGATCAAAGGTCGAGTCGTCGCGATCCACCCGGACACGTAACTCCTTGATCGGGAGATAGCGTCGTATGTTGTCCTGGCCAATGAGGCGGAAATGATCGTGAGAGCGGCTGAATTCTTCTTTCCAGGCGCTTTGATAACTCGCAATCGCACGGGCGAGGCGGGGACTGTCGTCCAATGACGAAACCAGAATGAGGAATGAAGAATCAATGCCGAAGTCTGAATGCTTGGAATCTGATTCATCATTCGCCATTCTGGTTTCGTCATTCCGAGCGTCAGCGAAGGTCATGAACTGCGCCACATAGTTCGGTCCACCTGCTTTGAGGCCCGGACCAAACGCGCTCTTGCCCATGCCGCCGAAGGGCTGCCGCAACACGATGGCACCTGTCGTGCCTCGATTGATGTAGAGATTGCCCGCGCGAATGCCAGCCTTCCATTCGGCCTGTTCGCGGTCATCCAGGCTCTCCAGGCCGCTGGTGAGGCCGTAGCCGGTTTGGTTCACCAAATCGATGGCTTCATCCAGCGACTCAAACCGCATCACGCCGAGCACGGGGCCGAAAAACTCAGTCAGGTGCGTGTAGCCGCCTCGCTGCACGCCCCACTTGATGCCGGGGGACCAGAGGCAGTCGTTGCCGTCGAGTTTACGCGGCATGAGCGCCCAGGATTCGCCGGTTTCGAGCGTGAGCAGCGCGTTCTCGAGATCGCCGGACGGCGCTTTGATCAGCGGACCTATCTTCGTCGGCAAATCCCATGCAGAGCCGACCGTGAGGCTTTCTGCCGCCTCGATCAGCGTGCGTTTGAACTCGGGATCGTCATAGACTTCGGCCTCCAGCAGCAGCAACGATGTGGCGGAGCATTTTTGGCCCGCGTGGCTGAAGGCGGAGTGCAGCACGTTCTTGATCGCGAGATCGCGATCCGACAACGCGGTGACGATGGTGGCGTTCTTGCCGCCCGTTTCGGCGCTGAGCGGCAGATCGGGCTTCGCGCGCAACATAGCGAGAGCGGTCTCCGTGCCGCCGGTCAAAATGACCGCGCTCACAAGCGCATGCTCCACGAGTTGCGCACCTTCTTTGCCACCGGGGCATGGCACAAACTGCAATGTCTTCTTCGACACACCGCCGCGCCAAAAGCACTGGCACAGCTCCCATGCAGGCAGCACGGCATCGGATTAGGGTTTCAAAATTACCGTGTTGCCAGCCGCGAGCGCGGCAGCGACTCCACCGCAGGGAATAGCGATGGGAAAATTCCACGGTGACACGACGACCACCACGCCTTTGCCTTCGGCCTTAAAGTGGTCCGCACAGTCCTCCATGAACCCGCGTGCTGTCTCCGCGTAGTATTCGGCGAAATCGACCGCCTCGCTCACCTCGGAATCGGATTCGGCCAGCGTCTTGCCAGTGTTCGCGAGCGCCGCGCCCATGAGGTCCGCGCGTGCTCGGCGCAGTTCCTCAGCGACCCCGCGCAGCCCGTCCTGGCGCGCCTGCGGCGTCATTTTCCGCCAGCCATCGTCATCGCGTGCGGCGCATTCGACGGCGCGGATGATGTCTGCCCCATTCGCCTGTCGGTATTGCCCCACCACGGCTCCAAGTCGCGAAGGATCGAGGCAATCCCGCGTGATGCGCTCGTCACGCACTTCATCACCCGCGATGACGAGTGGCACGTCGGTAACACGATCCCTCCACGGTTCGAGAATGTCCCGCGCCCACTCCGCATGATGCGGCAGCGACCAATCGGTGTCGGGCTCGTTCACGAACGAACGTGAGACAGGCTACCAGCCTGTGGGATCGGACAGGCTGGCAGCCTGTCTCACATCACGTCGATCCTGCGTCCGCCGTGGCGCAGCGCTGAGTTCTACAATCCGCGCAAACGATGCGACGAAGCCTTGCTCCAGCTCCTGCCAGTCGGCGCTGCCCGGCACCAGCTTGAAGGTGTGCCGCAAGAAGTTGTCCGGCCCGGTGTTTTCATCGAGCCGGCGGATCAAATAACCGATGGCACTGAGGAAGTGCTCTTTGTGACAAACCGGCGAGTAGAGCAGCAAATTCGATGCTTCTTCAAACAGCGCGCGGCGCTGGTGGTTTGCCATGCCCTCCAGCATCTCGAACTGCACACGACTCATCGCCTGGTTTTGCTGCGTGAGCACGAGCGCGTAGGCCACGTCGAACAGATTGTGCGAGGCGATGCCGAGACGTGCGGCGGCGAGGTTCTGTGGCTCGAAGCCGGTGTGCAGCATGCGCTTGAAGTTCGCGTCCGTGTCGAGCTTCGTTTCAAACGGTGCCTGCGGCCAGCCTTTGACGGAGGCCTCGTGGCGCTCCATCTCCATGTTCGCCCCCTTCACGATGCGCATGGTGATCTCCGCGCCGCCTGCGGCCACACGCCGCCACGCCCAGTCGAGCAATTTGAGCTGCCAGCCATGCGAATCCGGGATGTAGGCCTGCAACA
Source organism: Prosthecobacter sp. (assembly GCA_041688535.1). Taxonomy (GTDB): domain Bacteria; phylum Verrucomicrobiota; class Verrucomicrobiia; order Verrucomicrobiales; family Verrucomicrobiaceae; genus Prosthecobacter. The sequence continues at coordinate 5,114 of JBDNIB010000495.1, read as the reverse complement.
CGATGCCCGCGCTGATTTTCTCCAATCCGCGTCGGTCAAGTGTGCGCATAAAAACCTCACAAGTCAGGCTCAGGTCACGGTACTCCTCCATGTCGAGGTAGATGAACTTCGGCACGCGCGTGCCATCGTGTCGCGTGAAGATGGAGCGCGCCGCGCTGCGATAAAGGCGCTCCAGGCGGTCGCACAGCGTCACAATCGTGTGCTCGCGGGCGATGAGGGACATCTCCGAGTAGAGCGTGGATATTTTCACCGAGAAGACCTCCGTCTCCGGTAGTTGTAGTGCTTCGAGATACAGCTCCAGCCGGCGCTCCGCCTCCGCTTCGCCAGCACCTCCGGCTCAGCAGGCAGGATGACGTTCGCCGTCTCGTGCTGCATGTGCTCTTTCACCATCGGCACGGACACGCCTGGCAGCCAGCCACCGAAGGTCTGAAACCCGCACAGCAGCGCGCGGTCCAGCGGGCTGAAAAAGCGCGGAATGCCCTGCACGTCGAGAATGTGCGCAAACTGATCCGCCACACGCGACGCCGATTTCGCGCGAAACGCCTGATCTGTGAGCTGCACCAACGTGGCCTTGTCCGAGGGCGTCTGCAGCATGCGGTCCAGCTCCGCCTGCTGATGCGCCTCCGCAGGTGTTTGCAGCTCCGTGGCACGAAGCTGGAGCTTTCGAGCAAGCGCCAACGATCTCGAAATCAGTTCCTCGTTCATGACACACCCAGATTAGACTCCCAGCTCCTCTTTCACAGTTACAAACGCCTGCACCGCCTTCTCCAAATCCTCACGCGTGTGTGCGGCGCTGATCTGCGTGCGGATGCGGGCCTTGCCCTGCGGGACGACGGGATAGCTGAATCCGATCACATAAATGCCGCGCTCCAGCATCGAGTCGGCGAACTTGGTCGCTAAAGCGGCGTCGCCGAGCATGACGGGAACGATGGGATGCTCGCCGGGAGCGATGTTGAATCCTGCTGCGGTCATCTGCTCCCGAAAGAAGCGTGTGTTTGCCTCCAAGGTGTCGCGCAGCTTGGTGGACTGACTCAGCAAGTTCAGTGCCTTGATGGAGGCACCCGCGATGCTCAGACAGAGCGTGTTCGAGAACAAATAAGGCCGCGAGCGCTGGCGCAGCAGTTCGACGATCTCCCTGCGTCCGCTGGTGTAGCCGCCGCTGGCTCCGCCGAGGGCTTTGCCGAGCGTGCCGGTGAGAATGTCGATGCCGCCCATGACATCGCAGTGCTCGTGCGAGCCTCGCCCGGTCTTGCCCATGAAGCCGACGGCATGGGAGTCGTCCACCATCACCAGCGCGTTGTATTTGTCGGCGAGATCGCAGATTGCCTTCTACGGCGCGATGAAACCATCCATCGAGAACACGCCATCGGTGGCGATGAGTTTGAAGCGCGCACCTTTGGCATCAGCGGCGATCAATTGCGTCTCCAGATCGGCCATGTCGCAGTTCTTATAGCGGTAGCGCTGCGCTTTGCACAGACGCACACCGTCGATGATCGAGGCGTGATTGAGTTCGTCGCTGATAACCGCGTCTTCTGCACCGAGGATCGTTTCAAACAGGCCGCCATTCGCATCGAAGCACGAGCCATACAGGATTGTGTCCTCGGTGCCTAGGAAGTCGGTCAAACTCGCCTCCAGCTCCTTGTGAACTCCCTGCGTGCCGCAGATGAAGCGCACACTGGCGAGACCGTATCCCCACCGATCCAGCGCGTCATGCGCCGCCTGCCGCACCTGCGGATGCTGAGCTAGACCAAGATAATTGTTCGCGCACATGTTGAGCACTTCCGCACCGCCATCGGCGCGCTCCAGCGTGCCCTGCGACGTGGAGAGCACGCGCTCGCGTTTGTAAGTGCCTGCGGTGTGGATGGCGTCGAGTTGGGTTCGCAGGTGCTTCGTAAATTCGTCGTTCATGGTGTGCCTTGGAGCTGGAGACAATTTCATGTGAACAATCGGCCGGAAGCGAGACCTGTGCACCGAGTTTTTGCTGGTGGATTGCTGACGGGCGCAGGAATCAGGGCGGCGATAACGCTGCGATTTGGAGCGGATGCCAGCAGCCTGAGCGAAAACGGTCGGGCATTCGCAGGAATCCACTGGCGGCTCCCACCAAGGCACCAATGACAGCACCGCGATGGCAGTTGTCGCCACCGGCATTGGCGTTCGCGACGACAGCAGACTCAAAGTCGTCAGCGTATTTCCACGAGAGGTAGAGTGATGCGGCAAAGGCATCGCGAACATAGCACGCGGGGCTCAATCGCTTTCCGATCACTTGATTGTCCGGCTCGCGGCTCCAATCGTTGGTTTTGCGTTCCGAGATTCAACTACTGCCGTGCTGCATGATGGCCGCGCGGAGTGCGCCCCCAGATAGAACGGATAAAGCCATGCGCGTCATCGCCACGGCGGCCTCAATCATCTCGGCCGCGCCATGGGAGATCCCGACATGCGTCCGGACGGCATGAATGGCCGCATCTGGATCCTTCGCGAAATGCTCGCAAAGGATGCCGACATGCGCGAGGCCGCCGATGTGCGCATCGTTGCCGCCGCAGCGGGCCGGTTTCCATCCCCACGCATAGCCTGTGAAAAAATGGCGGTGATACTCCTCGACGTAGGTGTCGCGATGAGTTCCCGGCGTCAGCATGAAGTCGATGTAGCGTCGCAAGTAATCATCTAGATCGTAGCCGCCGCACCCGGCCAGCGATACGAGCAAGACATGGCCGTGCTGTAGATTGAGCGTATTCTCTCCAGCGCGCAGGAACTGATGATAATGTGTGCCCCGGCTGCCCCAGTGGCGTGCTTGATCATGGAGGATGTCACCACGTTCGTTCAACGCCACATAGGATGAGCGCCACAGGATGCTGTCGGGGTGTGGATTGCGCGGCGGCAGGTACTCACGCACGACACCGTAATCCCGGTGCATGGCTTCGCGGTCGTAATACCAATGCACCGGCATGGCGAGCGCGTTTACTCCTGATGCTGCGATCATGACTGAAAACTGGGATACTCGGCGAGAGCGAGGCCAGCCAGCCAGGCGTCCTCGATTCGCGATGAAATTAAAGCGTCGCCCGTGAAATGGAGCCCTGGAGGCAATGCGACGGGTTGCATCGGCTGAGTCACGCGGGCGAAACGCCATCGGTGACCGAGTCCGGCAATGAAGTTGTCGCCGGATAACTCCTATCGTTCTTCGACCATTGAGCGAACCATTTGTGGATACTCCTCAAGCGGCCGCTCCAGATGCTCGCGGCTCCAAGCTTCGGACATTTGCGCCACGAGCACTGTTTTTCCTTCGGCGATGCGCGAGTGCTTGTGGTTCTCACAGGCGCTCGACGCGAGCGGGGCCGCTGTGATCGCTCACCGCATAGCGCGCGCTTGTCTTCCCAAGCCAGGAGCCGCAATAAGTGAGCAGCACGGTGAGACATGGCACATATTCAACGCGAGACTCGATGCCGAAAAGCCGCGCCGTCTGTGGCCACGGCGCGGTGCTAACGACATGGTCAAATGCTTGCCCAGCCACTTGCCGCGCACTGTCCACTCGCTCGATCGTGACTTCAGTTTTCACATTCAGATCTCGCGCGAGATCTCGAACGAGGCGGCTGTTTCCATCGCGATGAAACCAACGCCCTGGGTCCGGCAGTTCAGCGCCATGCTCGTCCAACACGGGCGCCTGCAATTTCATGAGCGCATCCCCGGAGGCGTCCTCCACCGCTGAACGGAAGCGCTCATCGCGAAGCGTGAAATACTGCGCGCCGTGGTCGATGACGTGTCCCTCCCAGCGCTTCGAGGCGCAGCGTCCGCCGAAGCCACGAGACTTCTCGAAAATCTTGACCCCATGGCCGAGCGCCGACAGCGCCCTGGCGGCCGAAACGCCCGCACCGATAATGGCTATCTTTAATGGCATGTTTTGAGAGGGAAGATGGAGACATCGACCGCAGTCGCACACAGCGCCGACATGGGCGGACCGTCGAGCTCAAATCCGGCCTGCTGCGCGGGAGTGACCGAATGACGAGACACCGCCGCGCTGCGGATGCGGTAGGGCCGATGATGCACCTGGCCTGAAAAGAGCTGGCCACCCCTTCCCTGAGTGAAGAGAAAGTACCGCTCGACCAGAAAGAACTCCAGCGATCCCACTTCGGCCTCCCGACTAACGCCGAGCGGAGACCACGAGAAATCGGCGGATTCTTCCTTTGCCCCGAATCGCCCGCAGGAGTAATCCACACGATCATTCGCCCGCGTTGAAGACATCCGCGCATGGAAATACGGCAAGCGGAAAATCTTCCGCGCGATCCAGACGGCGACGGGTTGATTGCAGTCGAGCGAGTAAAAATACACGCCTGGCCGACCGAGACTGTCGTGGACGTAGGTGCGCACATTCAACTCCATGAACCACGACAACCACGGAACCGGCGGCAGCCATCGAGGTCTCACTCGCTGCATGAAGAATGGCACGATGCCGATGTAAGCCGCGTCGTCGAAAGTATCCGCAGTGAGACCTGGCGGCAGCGTGGACTGCACGATCTGAGGATCGACTTTCCAGTGTAGAAACAGCAGATCATTCCACCGCTGACGGCCCACGTGGGAGCCGCCAGGGCGTGTTCGCGCGGCGAGTTGTGTTTCGACGGAAGTCATTAATGAGGACTGGAAGCGATGGAACTGATCGGCCAGGAAATTATAGAACGTCGCTGCGGAGCAAATGGAGCCAAGAGATCGCCGATGAAGCATCGCAAACCGCTTCACGCCCGTAATTTCGTTGGTGAACATGAGTGACTGCCCTTCAATTCCCGACGATAACGAAAAATCCAAATGGAGCGTGTTCGTCACATCAACCAGGGTTGAGGCTACACCCGAGGCGCTTTTTTCATTCCACGCCGATCCTCACAACATCACCGCGATCATGCCGCCGCCGTTGAAACTCGTGAAGCTCGTGACCGACGCACCCGCATTCAAAGGAGGCTCATCGAATTGTGCTGGCTGTGCCGGTGGAAGAAAGACGCCCCACCGCACCTGCTGGTGGACGAGATCATCGAGGGACCATTCCGGCTCTTTGTTCACGAGCATCGCTTCGATTCAATGGCAGAAGGCGGCAGCCGGATGACCGACCGGGTGACCTACGCATGGGGCCGCCG
>JBDNIB010000494.1:0-2442 GCA_041688535.1 Prosthecobacter sp. | reverse complement strand
TGCGCACCTCGGGGTATCTGCTCGCGCAGTATCTCGATGCGGCGGATCAGGTGGTGGAGCAGGCGCTTGGCACCATCGAACGGCCGGAGGAAAAAACATGGAGCTTCACGGACCATTTCAACCAACAGGCCGAGCTGAAATTCTCGCACTCGACCGTTTATAACAACCGCTACCTCTGTGTCTATGAGGTGCCAAACACCGACAAGCACGAGGGCGGCTATGTGCCCGTGGATGCCTTCAGCAAGGGCGTGCCGAGCGACGGCCTCTACGAGATCAAGGTGAAGGCGCAGGCGATGAACCGGCATCACCCGTATGATCCGAACATTTTCAAACGCGACACCGAGCAGCCCTTTCGTCTCGGCATTGTGACTGGCGACATCAAAGCAGGCCCACTGCACCATCCGCAGCCGATCGAACCGCAGCTCGCCGAAGTAGTCGTGCCCGATGGCGATCCCGAGTGTCTGACAATGACCGTCCCGCTCAACGCCGGGCAGACACCGCGCTTCATTTTCCCGAATGGCATGGCGAACGGCCGCAGCGCCTTTGGCACCATCGCGAAAAAATATCAGGACCAATGGCCGGCAAACGAGCGTAAAGACCTCGGCATTTTCCAGGCGCGGCGCGTCGTGTTGAAATACGGCCAGATGCCGCACATCCGTATTCACGAGGTGCAGATTCGCGGCCCGATCATCGAGCAATGGCCGCCCGCGAGCCAGCGTGCCGTTTTGGGCGATCAGCCATTCGCGCCGGAGCGCACGCGCGAAATTTTACAGCGCTTCGCCGACCGCGCCTATCGTCGCCCGGCCACCGCTGGTGAGGTGGATCACCTCATGGCCGTCGTCGATGTTCGCATCCAAGCAGGCCACACGCCGTTCGACGCGCTCAAGGACGGCCTCAAAGCCGCGCTGTGCTCGCCGTCGTTTCTCTATCTCAACAAAAAGGAAACCAAGGGCGATCAACTCAACGCGCATGCGCTCGCCTCCCGTCTGTCCTATTTTCTCTGGTCATCGATGCCCGATGACGAACTGCGCCAAGCCGCCGCCAGCGGAGCGCTGTTACAGAAGGACACGCTCCTAGTTCAAACGCGTCGCCTGCTCGCCAGGCCGCGCTCGCGAGCCATGGTGGAAGGCTTTCTCGACGCTTGGCTGAATCTCCGCAGCCTCGGCGACATGCCGCCGGATCGCGACGTTTTCGAGCCCTACTACTGGCAGGATTTGCAGACCGCGATGAAGAACGAGACGCGCCTGTTCATGCGCGACTTGATCGAGACCAATGGCAGCATCGTCCGCTTCCTCGATGCCGATTACACCTTCGTGAACCAACCGCTCGCCAGCCTGTATGGCCTCGGTAAGATCAGCACGCCGGACAAGGCGCACGAATTCCAGCGCGTCAGCCTCACCGACCACCGACGCGGCGGCTTGCTCGGTCAGGGCAGCGTATTGACCGTCAGCGCAAACGGCATCGAGACCTCGCCCGTCGTGCGCGGCATCTGGCTGCTGGAAAACATCCTCGGCACACCACCACCGCCTCCGCCCGACAACGTCCCGCCCATCGACCCCGATGTCCGAGGCACCACGTCCATCCGCGACCGGCTCACCAAGCACCGCGACAATCCTGGCTGCTTCGAGTGCCATCAAAAGATCGACCCGCTCGGTTTCGCGCTCGAAAACTTCAATCCCATCGGCCAGTGGCGCACGCATTACCCCGCCGGCAAGAAGCAAGGCCCCAAGATCGACCCAGCGGGCGAACTCCCCGACGGCAAGAGCTTCACGGACATCACCGGCCTCAAACAAATCCTCGTCGGTCGCGAAGACCAGTTCGCCCGCATGCTCACCGAAAAACTCCTCGCCTACGCCTGTGGCCGCCGCATGGAAGGCCTCGACCGTGAACAGATCGACGCCATCCTCACCAAGCTCGCGAAGGACAAAAACGGCATGCGCAGCCTGATCGAATTGGTGGTGGCGAGCGAGGTGTTTGGGCGGAAGTAGATGAGAAACGCCTGCGCAGTGCTCCGTTCTCAGTCACTCATGAAATTTTCGACCGCACTCGTTCTCTGCCTGATTACCTCATCGTCCCTCGCGCAGGTGCCGATTGAGGAATACAGCACGAATCACGTTACGCATGGACCGATGCTGGGCCTCGTCACGGAGAACAGCGTGCGCGTCTGGGCACGGACACACATGGCGGGGGAGTTTACGGTGCATTACGGCACCAACGCGGAAGTTCTCGATCAGGCCTCCGGCATCATCTCGACCACTGCCGACCACGATCACACCGGCTCGACCACGCTCACCGGATTGAAGCCGCATACGATGTATCATTACCAAGCTTACATCGGCAAGGTGCCATCGGGGCCTGCGGGTTCGTTTTTGACGTTGCCGAGTGCAGACGCGCATCGCGAGGTCACGCACAACCCGCGCGGACTCTTCAACTTCCGCTTCC
>JBDNIB010000493.1:0-2044 GCA_041688535.1 Prosthecobacter sp. | reverse complement strand
GTGGAAGCGTGCTGACAAAGACACCGCCCAGCTATCTCCGCAACTCCAGACCGCAGCCAAGGCACAAAAGACACCTCCGCGAATGTGATTTGTCTTTTACCTCACCCTCTTTCTGCCAAACATCCAGCACGCCGACTCTCCTCATTCATTCGTCATTCTGATTTCGGTCTTCGTCATTTTTTCTCATGCCCGCCGCCGTCCACCTCGTCATCCCCTGCTATCAGGAGAGCGGACGTATCGGCCCCTTCCTCACCGAATTGTGCGCGGTGACGCAGACGCTCGGCGGCGTGACCCTGCGCGTCGTGGAGGACGGCTCAGATGCCGCTGAAGTGGCCCGCATGCGCGAAATCCTCGCGCCCATCTGCCAGCAGCACGCCCATTTGCTCGCGCCCCTGTTCCTGCCTGACAATCTCGGCAAAGGCGGCGCGGTCTATGCCGGCTGGGATCTGGAAAAAAGCGCCGACTGGCTCGGCTTCGTCGATGCCGATGGCTCCTGCTCCGCCGCCGAAGTCGCCCGGCTCATCGGCCGCGCCCGCCGCCAGGAAACCCCGCACACCGCCCTGTTCGCCTCGCGCATGGGGCAGTTTGGCCGGGAGGTGCATCGCCAGTGGCAGCGCCGCCTCATCGGCCATGTCTTCGGCTCCCTGGTCGCCACCCTGCTGCACATCCGCATCCATGACAGCCAGTGCGGCCTCAAATTCATTCCCCGCAGTGCCTATGCGCGCATCGCCCCCAGCCTGCGCATCCACGGCTTCGCCTTCGATGTCGAACTCCTCGCCGCCCTGCATGACAGCGGCTGCCCCTTTGAAGAAATCCCCATCTCCTGGTTTGAGATCCCCGGCGGCCACGTCCACCTCATCCGCGACTCCTACCGCATGGCGCGGGACGTGCTCGCCATTCGCCGGCGGCGCCTCACGCGCTGATCCGGTTCGCGTGACTGCTTGCCTTGTTTCGGCCAGCCCCTGCCGGATTCACTGGCAGGCATTCCGCGTGGCAACGCGGTCAGGATCAAAGGGGGCGGCATCCCGCTGCGACTGCTGGCAGGTCACCCGGTCACGCCACCCAGGCTGCTCCCGGCTGCTTGTATTCGCTACGATTCGAGTCTGGTTTTCAGCGGATCTGTCAACGATCGCCCCCGGCCCCTTTCCTGCAACATCCAGATTGATTGGCCGCAAAAAAACGAACGAGTTAAAAAAGTGCCTGCTTCGGGCCGCTGATTTTTCATCCTCTTTCCTCTCTTTCGGCTAATCCATCACGTCATCGCCAATCTGGAACTCATGCCGTTGCGGCTGAACATCAGCAAGAAGGACCAGATGGGCGAACGTCAGCTCGCTCTGCTCCAACGCTTGCGGGCCGCAGGGTGGCGGTGGTGAGGGAAACGCAGGAAGACAAACAGCTTCTCCAGCCCGGCATCCCGCAGCGGGACGAGGTGCGAGAGAAAGGAATACAACTTCACGAAATCCCGCGCCTTGGATTTGTAGTCCACTTGGTCGTCCTCGGCTTCCGCCAGCCATTTCTTGGCCACCGGATTCACCACGCCTTGGAGCTCCTCGACACTGCGCTTGGCACTGAACCACTCCTTGCCAAACGCCTCCAGATCCGCCACCGGGAGCAAGGTTGAAGGATGAAGGATGAAGGATGAAAAAGTGCGGGACAAGTTGCTCCACTTCATCATTCATCATTCATCATTCATCCTTTTCTCAATGTCCCCCGTCCCGGCCTCGGGGAAGCCGTTCATCTTGGCTTCCGTGGATTCCTGGCCGTCCTTGGCGTCCTTCACTACGTCGGTGAAAGCGACCAACGCCTTGTAGGGACTGCCCATCGCGTCCAAAGAGGCAGCCACCGCCAGTTTGCGGCGCTGGGTCTTTTTGCCGATGTGAGGTGGCCGCTCGGGGCCGTCTATGCCTGCAAAAGCTCGAACATCTCGGTGTGCTGATACTCGCCTGCGGGAAACCAGATGGCGGAGGTGTGGGCGTCGGCGAGGCGGGTTTCCAACGCGTCCACCAAGGCCATCAGTTCGTCCACTTTCGCCACGATCCGGCGT
>JBDNIB010000492.1:0-7464 GCA_041688535.1 Prosthecobacter sp. | reverse complement strand
TATGGCTCCTCATCCTCGCGGCGCGCGTTATTCACGTCGCAACCTCGAAAACTTGGCCTGACCGCTAGGGCGTTATGCACGGGCCTCAGCGCTGAAGAGGGGTCGGGTGACTTTTGAAAAAGTTAACGGACAGTTTTGCAAATCTGCGGGCATTGGTGGAAATCACGCCCTTTTGCTCTTGAGTCCGGGGACTGCATACACGGCGCGGCGTAAAGCCGTCAGTTTGGCGTGCGTGTAATCGGTGTTCGTTTTGGCGTCCGCGTGGCCGACGAGCTTCATGCGGGTTTCCTGAGACACGCCGCCGTTGAACATGCTGCTGTTGAAGGTGTGGCGTAGGCTGTGGAAGGAGCGTGAGTGCGCGGAGCGGCCCGCCATTCCATCGACATGCGCGCGAGTCTGGCCGCGTGAAATTCCAGCGGTCTGCATGATGCGGACGAACCGGGCTGAGAGGCCATTGTTTCCGGCGATGCTGACACGGGCGAGGGAAGGAAAGACCGGGGCGGCAAGATCAGCGGGAAGGTCGAGGCTTTCAAAGTAACGCACTAGCTCGGCATGCATGGGCAGGAGGATGGGGGCTTTCTTGGCCTCTTTCTTTCGTGCGGTTTTCTGCGGCTTGAAGCGGATGACCTTTTCTTGCAGGTCGATGCAGCCACGGGTGATTTGTGCCGCATCTCCCAAGCGCAGCCCGCCAAAGGCACCTAGCAGGATGACGCCGCGCCAGTCTTCGGATGGCGCGGCTTGAAGGATCTTGGCGACTTGGTCAAAAGTGAGCGGCTCGCGGGTGGTGGAGTCTTCTTCGGGGAGGGGTTCCAGATTATCTGCGGGAGAGCGTTGGATGTGGCCCTCTTTCGCTGCTGCGAGCAGGGCACTATTCACGTCCTTGAGGTAATGATTGGTGGTTTTGGATGTGCGGCCCTCGGCTTTGAGCTTGTCGCGGAACTCGCGCAGTTTGCCAATGGTGAGGGAGTCGAGGGGCAGGGCGGACTGTTCTTCTCCCAAGTGGGTTAGAACCGCCTTCACGCTGGCCTTGTAGCGTGCCTGTGTGGCGGGCTTGGTGGTGGCAGCCTTTTGCTTGAGCCATTCCTGGAGCCAGCCCGCAATGGTCTTCTCTGCGGGCATCACCTCTCCCGTGCTGGCTTCCACTAGCCTGCGGATGAAATCGCGCCCCAAATTGGCCGTGAGGCGCTTCTGTGCGGCTTTGTCGGCAGCCTCACGCAGAATGGCAAGGATGCGCGTCGATCCTTCATCGCCTGCGCCAGCATGACGAAAGGCGTTCTGTTCAAACTCCATCGCCACCTTGAGCGCCTCCTGCTTGCTCTTCTCCTGCTCGCGGAGGCTTTTTGGAACGAGTATCTTCGTCACCTGCTTCAACTGTTTCCATCCCTTGTTTCCAGCGGCGTCAGTGACGGGAATGCGAAAGGCCGCGTAGTAGTACTGGGAGTTCGGGCGGGTGAGGACGCTAGCCATGTGGGAACATTATGGGAACATCCGAGCCTGTCCAGCGTGTTCCCACAAAATACACTCACCTACTGTGGTGGGAACGAAATGGCTAATTACACCGTGGTGTATCGAATCGAAGGTTCGATCCCCTCCCTGCGTACCATTTCATTTCACCGCGACGATTTGAACTGAAATGATGGGCTGAAACTTCACTTGTGGCGGCTGCGTTAATCGTAGCGCATGCACCATCGTTTCATTCTCGCCGTTTCCTCTCTGCTCACCACTGCCGCCATCGCTGGCGACTGGAATCAATGGCGTGGGCCGGAGCGCAATGGCGTCTCGCAGGATACCACGCCGATTGCCGACACGTTCCCGACGGAGGGGCTGAAAAAGCTCTGGGAGAGCGAGTTCATCCCCAGCAACGAATACGGCGGCCACGGCAGCCCGGTGGTCAGCGGTGAGCGCGTCTTCCTCAGCGTCGTCTGGCATGAACGTGTGCCATCCGAAACGCGCGAGATCGACACGGAGGTCATGCAGGTGCTCAACTACCGCGGCACCTCGCCTGAACTCGCGAAAAAGCTCGAAGAAACCCGTCTGGACCTGCCCAAACTGCGTGGCGAGAAGTTTGACGAATGGGTCACCCAATGGCGGAAGGACAACCTCACCGAAAAAGAGGAAATCAACATCGGCTCCTGGGTCGCTGGTCGCTTCAAGGCTGGCAAGAACGCTATCGCCCTCGAATGGCTGCAAAAAATGTCCGACAAGCAGGGCAAGCCGTTTCCCACCGCCGAGGCGTTTGACCAATGGCTCAATGACGAGGGCTTCCCACCCGAGGTGAAGGAAAAAATGATCGCTGCTGTGCCGAACACGGTGAAAGTCGCGCAGGACGTGATCCTGTGCCTGGACCTCAACAGCGGGAAGCAGGTGTGGAAATACACCAAGCCCGGCAAGCCCAGCGGTCGCCAATCCTCCAGCACCTGCGCCGTGGTGGATGGCAAGGTGTACGCTGCCTGTAGCACGGAACTGATTTGTGTGAACGAGAACGACGGCACACATGCGTGGACTGCGTCGCTGTCCACCAAAGGGCCTGCTGCTTCGCCGCTTGTGATCGGTGATCGTGTTTACATGGCTGCCGGAGTGGCCTGCGCCTTCTCCAAGGCAGATGGCAAACTCGTGTGGGAGCAGAAAGCAGCCAAAGGCACCACAGCCAGCCCTACTTGGTGGTCGCCAGCCAGCGGCAAGCCAGTACTCGTCATCAATGGCAACGCCGCCCTCTACGGCCTCGATCCCGCGACTGGGGCGGTGAAGTGGCAGGCCGAAGGCGGCAGCCAGAGCACGCCAGTGGCCAGTGGCGACTGGCTCGTGCTCTACAGCGGCACCGAGGGTGTGGGCCTGCGCGCCTACCAGATGCAGGCCGATGACACGCCGAAGGCGGCGTGGTCGCATTTTTGGGTCACGCGTCGTTACACCGGCAGCCCGATCATTCATGAGGGCAATGTCTATCTCTGCTGTGGTGAGAAGCATCAGTGCGTCGATCTCGCCACCGGTGCGGTGAAGTGGGTGGAGAACCAGATCAACAGCACCATTACCTCCCCGCTGCTGGTCGATGGCAAACTGCTCGTCTATGAAAACAACGGCACCCATGTGCGCATGCTGAAGGCCAGCAACACGGCTTACGAGACGCTGGGCCGTGCCAAAACCGAGGCCATGGGCTGCTCCTCGCCCGCCATCGCGAATGGCAAGTTTTTGGTGCGGCAGAAGGACAAGCTCGTGTGCTTCGACTTGCGCCCGGAAAAATAACGGAGGTCAGGCATCCTGCCTGACAACGGCCTGAGGTGTCCCGCCTTGGGCTGGCTTCAACGAAGGCGGGACGCCTCGGTCCACCAACAGGCCAGAGGCCTATTCTCCGACCAGCAGCGGCCCGTCACTGCTGCCGACACGCAAACCCGCTTTCACGCTGCCCTGCCGCACCAGCGCGAGTCCGACGGCCTTCCCACTGACGGGATGCCGCGTGACGCTGGTGATCTTCCCCACGGCTTTTTCATGCCAGAGATCATCCCCTGCATGCACCGCAGTTGCCGATTCGAACGCGATCAGCTCCCGTGGCATCTTCCCGGTCGTTTTGATGCGTGAGAGGATCTCCTGGCCGATGTAGCAGCCTTTGGCGAAATCCATCGCGCGTTCCATGAGTCCCGCTTCCGGTGGAAACGTCTCTGCGTTCAGTTCGTTCGGCCAGTGCGGCATTTTCTGGAGGATGCGCCAGGTTTCGAGATCGGCTTCAGTCAAAATGGACAGCGCAGCAAAACTCGGTGCAGCGGCGGCGGCTGGCAGCCACACATCAATGCCCGCCACACCGAAACGGGTCGAACGCAACAAGTGATGCGGGCACTCCTGCCCGCAATGAACGCTCTCTGCGCGGGTAGGAGTGCCCACGCCACCCCAGACATGCCAGAGCTGCCATTCCTCCGTCACATCCGTCAGCTCCACATCATCCGCCACGATGTAGCGCTCCAGGCGCATGCTCAGGGTCTCACGCAAACCGGCCTCCGCATCCAGCAGCAGCGCATCGGCCACCGCATGAATGAAGACATCGCCCGCGATGCGGCCTTTCACATCCGTCACGCAGGCGTAGAGCGTTTCATTTGGATTCACCCGGCGCACGTCATTCGTCACCTGGCCGTTCAGGTAGCGCGTCCGGTCGCCGCCGGTAAGGCGTAGCTTGGCGCGGGCGGAGAGATTCACGGCGGCACCGTGCTGGGTGACGGTTTGAAAAAGTTCAGGAGTCATGCGGCATGAATGGCCCGCGAAATCGTGCTGACAAGGCGGCAAAGCCATCGCCGCTATCATGGCGCTTGCCTTGTGTGTCTTCCGCGAAGATGAAGCGCCACCTCACGCATGTCTGCCGCCGCTTCATCCCCTCCCAGCATTCTTGCCACGATTGCGGCGGTGTTTCGGCAGAACCGGGTGCCCTGCCTGCTGCTCAACCTGCTGGCCGTGGCCCTCGTCGCCAGCTACTACCAGGTTCCGGCCCTGGCAGGCGTGTGGGAGTCGGTCGCGGCGTTCAAGACGCGCTGGTCCTTCGCCTTTTCCTGCGTTTCTACCATGCTCGCGGCGGCGGTGCTGCCCAGTTTGATCCAGCGGATGATGGGTGTGCTGCCGACAGAGGGGCGTTGGCGGCGTCTGGCGCTGCTCATGCTGTTCTGGGGCTATCGTGGCATGGAGATCGACCTGTTCTATCGCTTTCAAGGCTGGCTGTTCGGCAGCGGCAACGATGCCCGCACTCTGCTCACCAAAGTCGTCTTCGATCAGTTCGTGATGAGTCCGCTCTGGTTCGTACCCACCTATGTCATCGCTCTGCGCTGGGTCGAGCTGGGCGGTTCGTGGCGTCAGCTCCTGGCCTCGCTGGACCGTGAGTTTTGGACGCGCACCTGCCCGCTGGTGCTCATCACCAACTGGCTCGTCTGGATTCCCGCCTTGGCCCTCGTTTACAGTCTTCCTGCCGCCTTACAGTTCCCCCTGTTTTCCATTGTCATGTGCTTCTTCATTTTGGTCGTGACACTACTGGCACGGGGCAGCAGGGCTGCTGGCTGATTTGCGGTCGCCGTCATCGCCATGCTTGCCTGAGTCGGTCGTGCCAGTAACATCACGCCAGCATGCCCGATCTCGACATTCGTGAAATCCATCTCCTGCGTGGCCCCAATATTTGGGCCAATTATCCGGTGCTGGAGGCTTGGGTGGATCTGGGCAGCCTGAAGGACGCCTCCTCGGAGGAGATCCCGGGATTCAACGAGCGGCTCAAAGGGTGGCTGCCGGGGATGATCGAGCACCGTTGCAGTGTGGGCGAGCGCGGCGGCTTTTTTCAGCGGCTGGAGCGCGGCACCTATCCCGCGCACATTTTGGAGCATGTGACGCTGGAGTTGCAGACGCTGGCCGGGCATCCGCTCGGTTTTGGCAAGGCGCGTGAGACCTGCATCGAAGGCTTGTACAAGGTGATCGTGCGTTATCTCGATGAAGTGGTCGTGCAGGAGTGCCTGCGCAGCGCCCGTGAACTGCTGCTGGCGGCCTATAGCGGCGGAACGTTCGATGTGGCGGCGGAGGTGCTGCGGCTGACGGACGTTGTGGACAGCAACGCGCTCGGACCCAGCACGAAGTCGATCGTGGACGCGGCGCGGGAGCGCGGCATCCCTTGGCGCAGATTGCAAGAGGGGCGCAGCCTTATTCAGCTCGGCTATGGCGCGAACCAGCGACGCATCTGGACGGCGGAAACAGACCGCACCGGGGCCATCGCGGAATACATCGCGCAGGACAAGGACCTCACACGCACGATTTTGCGCCAGGCCGGTGTTCCGGTGCCCCAGGGCCGTGTAGTGACGGATGCTGCTGATGCATGGGAGGCTGCGGAAGACGTGGGTTTGCCCGTGGTGGTGAAGCCGACCGATGGCAATCACGGACGCGGTGTCTTTATTGATCTCAGCACGCGTGAGCAGGTCACCCAAGCCTACGAGGGGGCGCTCAAACAGGGCAGCGGAGTGATGGTGGAGAGCTACATTCCAGGCGTGGATCATCGCCTGCTGGTCGTCGGTGCCAAGATGATCGCGGCGAACCGCGGCGAGCCAGCGTGCATTGTTGGCGACGGCTTGCAGACGGTGCGGGAGTTGATCGAGTCGCAGCTCAACAGCGATCCGCGGAGAGGCACGCATGACACGAATGCATGGTCCACCATCGACACTACCCACGAGCCGGACCCGACCATGCTGGTCGATCTGCAAAAGCAGGGCCACGACCTGACGACCGTTCCACGCGAGGGCGAGCGCGTGCTCGTGTGGCGATTTGCCAATCCCTCCGTCGATGTGACCGACGAGGTGCATCCGAGCATCTGTGAGCACGTCGTCGTGGCCGCGCAGACCGCGGGCCTCGATATCTGTGGGATCGACGTGGTCTGCCGCGACATCAGCCGTCCGCTGGAGGAGCAGGGCGGGGCCATCGTCGAAATCAATGCCAGCCCCGGTTTGAACATCCATTTGAATCCTGCTGTGGGCAAAGGACGACCGGTCGGCGAGGCGATCATCAACATGCTCTTTGCCGAAGGGGATGATGGCCGCATCCCGGTCATCGGCATCGCCGGTTCACATGGTAAGACGGCCACGACGAAGCTGCTGGCGCATTTGCTGAAGGCGACCGGCAAATTCCTTGGCGTCGCTCACAGCGAGGGACTGCAATTCGGCGAACGTCATGCCGAGTCGAAGCAGGGCGACCGCATTTTCGGCATCCAGGGCGTGCTGCTGCATCCGTGGACGGAGATCGCGATCTGCGAGACGAGCGCGGAATCCATCATCCTCGAAGGCGTCGGCTATGACCGCTGCCAGATCGGCGTCGTGCTGAATGTCGGCACGGAGCATCTCGGACTCGGCTACATCGACACGCTGGAGCAGATGACCAAGGTGAAGCGCTGCGTCGTGGACATCGTGCTGCCCGGCGGCACCGCCGTGCTGAATGCGGACGATCCGCTCGTCGCGGGCATGGCGGAGTACTGCAAGGGCAGCGTGCTGTTCTTCTCCCGCGACGCGGCAAACGCCACGCTCACCGCACATCGAGCCAGTGGCGGGCGCGCGGTCTTCGTGCGGGACGAAGCGCTGCATTTCGCCGAAGGCGAAGCGGAGCGCCGCCTGTGCGCATTGAGCGAGGTGTCGCTGCCGACGAGCGGTCACTTCGCGTTTCACGTCGAAAACATTCTTGCCGCAGTCGGCGCGGCCTGGGCCGTCGGATTGGACGATGCGGCCATCGCGCAGGCGTTGCGGTGCTAGCCTGGGCTAGCGGGTTTCTCAAGAGGCTCATTCACACACCGCTCGCACGCCGAAAGTTGTCACCGCCGCCCATTCAGGATCAGCTCATTCACCTTCGCGCGCAGCGCTTCGTAGTCGGCAAAGGTCGGCGGATCACTCGGCGCGGAGTCCAGCGTGTCCACTGCATTCGTGTTCGCGCTCGTGCCGTCGATGGCGCTGCTCAGGTCCGCGTTCGTCACCT
>JBDNIB010000491.1:0-8417 GCA_041688535.1 Prosthecobacter sp. | reverse complement strand
CTTGGGATTTGTGGTTGCCGATGGCAAATTTATCGGGCCGAACAACACTGCGGCCACGAGTGAGAATCCGATCATTTCGCGCCTGGCGTTCTGGAACGACGACGAGTCCACCAAGATCAACATCAACACTGCGGGGGAGGGGACGCCGTGGGACACGCCACGCTTGTACCATGAGCGTGATGGCGAGTGGGCGCAGTATCAGCCTATGGCCTATGAGTACCAGCGGTATCCTGGCCATCCTGCTACGGTATGCATGAGCACGGTGTTGTTTCCTGGCCAAAACATGAACCCGCTCACCTCCGACACGTCCGACTTTGCCAAGGCGCTCCAGTACAAAGAGGCGATCTATGACCTGATGCCCAAGATTCTGCCCGGTGGCTCCAAGGCGGGTTCCGTCCTAGTGCCGGTGGACCGCAATTTCAACCCGACCGACTTCGAGGAGGTGCAGAAAGCGCTGGGCGAACGCTTGTTTCCCAGCGTGGATGAATTTCTGCTGCGCGCCACTGGTACCGGTGGTGCCGGGCGTGACGAGATTGACTTGGGCATCGGCCAGTTGTGGACCGGGTTGGAAACTTACGAGATCATCGAACGGTTGCGGCCGTTTCTGACCCCACGCAGTCGTGCGCCGGACACCAACCCCTTCGGCTACCCGAAAATCAGCATGTGGCCGATCCATCGCAACAATTCGGCGCAGTACCGCACCGTGTTTGATCGCACCATCGCCTACTGCTCGCGGCTGGCGGGCAAAGATTATTTCTTTACCCGGCAGGATAGCACCAGCCAGACGGAGCTTTCCGGCATTATCCGCAACAAGCAGCTCTTCAATTATCTCATGGCGTTGACCAGCGCGCCCATTCCCGGTTTTGGTGCCTCCAACGCCTCGTTTGAAACCAAATACGGCGACAATCGCCAGCAGATTCTCGTCGAGATTTTCGATTACATCCGCAGCACGAATTTGTACGATGACAATATCGCTGAGGCCAGCGTCGGCTCCAACCCAACCATCACGGGCCCGCCCAATGGACGGCTCACGGCCTATTCCGCTGGTCTTGCCTCCAAAACCTTCACGCCGATGCGCAACTCCACCGGCAGCAGTTTTCCGGGTCACGGTCAGGTGACACCCACGGTGCTGCTGAAAGGAAAGGATGAGGTTTATCGTGGCATGGGCCGCTTCATGACCATCAGCGAGGCCGGGTTGCATTTCATCGCCTGCGCCCAGGGCACGGACCAAGCAGGTGGCGTGGCGGTGACCAAACTGGATCCCCGCGGGCCTGCGCCGAATGGCTATGTGCCGCCGAATTGGCGTGGCGGTGCCTGGGGCAACGCCGACAACTGGTACTCCAATTTTCCCCCGCTCAGCACCGCCAACCAGAATCCCGCGAATGGGTTCTATAAATCAAGGTATCCTGCCGCCCATCAGTTGGAGGGTAAAGCTGGCGACAGTCCTGACCATCCCGGTTACAACCCACTGAACTGGAACTGGACCCTGGACGAGGATACGCCGTTGGAACCCGATGTGAAACGGGTGCAGGCCACCTTCTTGCTCGAATGGTTCTCCCCTTCGGTGGGTTGGACGCTGCTCAATCCAAACATCGCCATTGAGGTGGACGCCAGCTCACTCTCGATTGGTGGCAAAAGGATGTTCCCGATGAATAATGGCAAGACGCTCATCCGCCCCTTTAAGCACATGAGCGTTGCCAATGGCGTGTATCAACGTGGCGGCACCACTCCCTACCGGGCCTTCCTCCAGGAACGCAAGCTGCCAGCGGTGGCCAAAGGGATGAACGGCTACACGGCGGGCAGCATTCGCTTTGCCGACACCAGCATCCCTGGTTGGAAAGACAGCACGCATTACGGCACTTACGCTAGCCGGTCAGATGCCTTGAAGCAGTGCAATCAGTACAACCTCGTCAGTGACTTCATTGATGTGCCAGGTGGTGACGCCGGCAAAGTTCCCTTCTCTGGCGGCAGTGTGGTGGTCAAGATCCTCACCAATGACGCCACCCCCAAAGTCCTCCAAACGTTCAACTTCAGCTTTCCAGCCGCGCAGTTCCCCACCCCCATCCTAGTGTCCAAAAATGAAGACACGCGTTGGAGACAGAATGCTAACGGCACCTGGCATATCTATCAGCCCGTGCCGGCCCCCTACTGGTGGTCCTTCCATTCGGACGGTGCTTTGGGCCGGGACAAAACCGGCACCATCAGCGCGGTGGCCGCCGCGCCCGCCACGCGCATGGGGGGCAGATTCCGCTATGTGGGCAACGAAATGGGCAACTATGTGGACAACTACTACTACCGGGGAAACTTTGCCGTCAATGATGACACCATCCAGTCGCTGGTGCTCAAGCATGGTGATCCGCGCCTGACCATGGGTCAGTTTGTGGTGCCGGCCTCGGAATTCGAGCGGCACCGTTTCTATGGCAGCCAGCGCATGGCGCACAACATCGTGCTGCGTAATTGGAGCGAAGGGCCAGGGCTGGACCGTGGAGAGGACAAGAAAGGCTGGCGCTTGGTCAAGGACGCCAACTACAATCGTAATTTTCTACCGGACCATGCCTATTCCCCAGCCACGGGCGCGGGATTGCAGAAATATGGCGACTTTGACCGCGGCATTTCCAATCAAACGGACGGTGCCTACATCAACAAGCCTGACGAAGGCAACACCTACAGCACCACCAACACGACCACCGGTGAAAAAATGGTGCCCTACTTTACCAACACCTGGACGGATTGGTCAGGAACCTCCACCTACTTCTCCCCGAACCGTCAGGTTGCCTCGCCGGGGATGTTTGGCTCCCTGCCTACTGGGGTGCATCAGTCCGGCAACACTGCCGGTCAGAAACGTGAACCTTGGCGCACCCTGCTCTTCCGTCCGCAGACCTGGAGCACCAAGCAAGGGCAGCAGTTCCACATCGGGGCACCGAAAGTGCTCAAGGGCTACGGCAACGGCACCAAAGGCTTGGCCATCCAGGGCATTGATCCACCTGACTACTTGTTCATGGATTTCTTCTCCATGCCCATGGTCGAACCCTATGCCATCAGCGAGCCCGGCTCCACGGCTGGCAAGATCAACCTAAACTACCAGATGGCTCCGTTCCGCCATATCCGCCGTGCCACCGGCCTGGCGGCGGTGATGAAAAGCGAGCTGCTGACCGCCGTGGCTCACGCTGATGCCTTCGACTACCTGCGACGTCCGCCGAAGGCGCCAGCGCTCGCGCAGACCTGGTTCTGGAAAGATGACAACAGCGCCTCCGGCAAGAAATTCTGGCACCGCCAGGTGGACACGGATGCGACTCTGAAATTGTTCGACGAACGCTTCAATTCAGGCTTCGCCTTCATCTCCCCCGCGCAGATCTGTGAAATGTACCTGCTGCCGAAAAAAGCGGGCAGCTCCGACACGCTCGTGCCGGTGACATGGGCATCAAAAATCAGTGACCTGCTCAAGGCCAGCAGCAGTAGCAGCATCCTGAAATTTTGGGAGAATCACGCCGTCACCGCCGACAATCTCAAAGAGCGTCCTTACACCAACATGTACCCGCGCCTGACCACGCGCTCTAACACCTATCAGGTCCACATGCGCATTCAGACCATCAAGAAAGCGCGCTCCAGCGATCCAGCGAAATTCGTTGCTGGCACGGACAAGACCAGCTCCGAATACCGCGGTTCGGTGATGATCGAACGCTACCTGGACCTCAATGATCCGGCCCTTAGTGCTTCCAAAAACCTCGATTACGCCACCGGTACCGCGTTGTCGAAGCCGCCGTTGGAAGATTTTCATCGTTTCCGTATCATCGCTCAAAAGCGTTTTGACCCATGAGCCTTCAACCCATGCAAATCATGCAATCCAACCCTCGTGTTCGTGACCGACGTGCTTCCCCCGCCTTCTCGCTGGTGGAGGTGACCATTGCGGTGGCCATTGCCGCCTTGGGCTTCATCACCCTGCTCGGCCTGCTGCCGCAGGGCATCAACATGGCACGTGACACGGCGGAGATGTCCGTCGGTACCAAGATCATTCAGAAGTTGAGCGGTGAGTTGCAGTCAACGCCATGGGACAGGATCGACTGGAATGGCTACGGTGCGCTGCGGTACTTCACCTCGGAGGGCACGGAAATCATTGCCTCGGACAGCACGGCGGATGAGGATCTGGCGACCGCACTGTCATTCGTCGCCTCGGTGTATGTGCCTGAGCAGCCCCTGGATGTGATCCTTCCGGCGGGCAGCAGCGGCTCCAACGGCACCGCAGAGACTTGGCTGCGCCGCGTGAAGATTTGTGTCGCCACCTCCAGCGATCCCGCCTTTGAATTCGCCACGGCTGCGCCGCGGCGCGTCACCTCCGCCAGTGCTCTCATCGCACGCATGGGGGATTGAGAAGCCCCAAAAAACATCATCCAACCCTACAATCCATGAAATCGCATCAAGACAGACCGCAACGGCAAGGCTTTAGCTTGGTGGAAGTCATGCTTTCCATGGTGATCCTTTCGGTCATTCTGCTGGTCGCCGTTCAAGTCCTGAACCAGACCCAACGCACCTGGAAAAGGGGCGTGGCACGCATCGAACAGTTTCGTGAGGCCCGCATGGCGTTTGAGAGCATTTCACAAAACCTCCGGCAGGCCATTCTGAGTACCTACCACACCTATCAGTACAACACCGGGGACACTCCCACCGTTCCGCAGTCCAAGACCGAGGCTCCGACCAAGTACATCCGCCAATCGGAACTGCAGTTCATCACCGGTCAGGCGCAGAATCTCCTACCTGGAGGCCAGTCCGCGCAAATCGCTGCTCACGCCATGTTTTTCCAGGCGCGGCTCGGGTTGACGCAGCGTGATGGCTATGAAGGGCTCAACCGCCTGTTGTGCGGCCGGGGATATTTCATCATGCATGGCGGGGATGATGCCTTCCGACCCGCGCATGTGGAGGAACCGCGCCAGCGTTTCCGCCTATGGGAATATCGGCCACCGGCAGAGGAGAACGAGGTGTACGCCAAACCCGGTGAGTGGTTCCGTGAAGCGGCGAGCAGTGTCATCACGGCCGCTGACACGGTTGATAAGCCCTCATACACTCGACCCATCGCGGAAAACATCATCGCCCTCATCATTTCGCCACAAGTCACGGCGGATGACGCCGCGCTCAAAAGTGTTAAGCCCTGGTGGATCGCACCGCAGTATTCCTATGACTCGGCCGAAGCCGTCAATGTCTCGTCCGAGAGCCCGCAGGGCACCCAGCACATGCTCCCACCGCGGGTGGTCGTCACCCTCGTCGCCATCGACGAGGCCTCCGCCCGCTCGCTCGCGGAAAAACACCCCGATGACATGCCCATACTCATTCCCGACGGTGCTTTTACCAAGCGGGATGATTTGCAGACCGATCTCAAGGCTCTGGAGGAAAAGCTGCGCGCCGAGCAGCTCAACTACCGCGTCTTTTCTTCCACCATCAACATGCGCAATTCCAAATGGAGCCTCCTTCGATGAAACACAACACTTCCAACTTTCAGCATCGTTTCCAGTTCTGCCGGCAGTCCCGCCATGCCGCCAACGGCTTCACCCTGATCGAGATGATTGTGGTGGTAGCCATCGTGGCCATGATTTTCGCCTTCGCTGCTCCATACACGTTTTCAGCCATCCGTGCCGCCAGCCTGTCAACGGCTGGTGACACGCTGATGCAGAAGATTTCACTGGCCCAGCAGCGGGCCCTGACGGAAAACCGCCCGATCGGTCTAGACTTTTACTTCTATGACAAAGACGGCGTTCAGGGCTGTCACGCCATACAACTGGTCACCTTTGACCCGATCACCAGCCTGGGGACTCCATTGGAAGAACCCACCTATTGGAGTGAAGGTCGTGCCCTGCTGGTCGAAGGAGCCTTGTCGCCGATGTTCGCCGGCACGCTCACGGCGGCATACACTGGTCTGGCGGCGCAGGAGCCGTTCAAGGCTCTTGAGGCCACCTTCTACCGTATTCTCTTCTACCCCAACGGCTCCACCAGCCTGCGTGTACCGCTGCGCGATGCCTATCTCACGCTGATCGGGGTCCAGAATTACCAAGAGGATCTGTCCGATCCGCCGCCGAACTATTACACCGTTCAGGTGGACCCCGTTACCGGGCGCACGCGTAGCTATCGCCCATGATGGCGTTCCCGTGCGCAAGTGCCGGAGACAGGACTCGAACCTGCACTAGTTTCCCAACCAGATCCTAAGTCTGGCGCGTCTACCAATTCCGCCACTCCGGCATGGAGTTAGCCGCCGCTATGTTCCGTGTGAGCGGGCGGGCTGCAAATGAATTATCGCAGGTCTTTGTTTGGCAGCAGCCGGGAGGCGATCCAGCCGGTGCAAAGAACGGTGAGCAGCGGGGCGAGGCCGATTTTGAGATTGGCACCAATCCAGGGCAGCCAGCCGCCGGCATGCGTGGTGAGGGCGCTGAAGTATTTCAAGCCGAAGACCCAGCCACCGTGCAGGCCGATGCCGGCCCACAGGGCACCAGTTTGCATGCGGGCCTGCGCTAGCACCCAGCCGACGGCAAACAGAGTGGCAAACTCGGCCAGCAGGAACTGCACATCTCCAAAGCCGAGGGCGATCTGCTTGAGCACGAGAAAGCCGCTGCTCCAAGTGACTGCGGCGTCATCAATCTGCCAGCCTTCCGGCGGTTTGAGGAAATGCACGAGGGCAAAGATGAAGGTGCCAGCGAGCAGGGCGCGGCGGGTGGTCATGGTGCGCAGCAGCAGGCCAAACAGCAGGCCCCGGAAGAAAAACTCTTCAACAATGCCAGCGCCGAGTGCCGCCGTGATGGGTTCACCCAATTTCCACCAGCGCGGCTGTGGATGGAGCTGGTAGGCTCCCATTTTAAAAAAGACGAAGCAAAGCACGAGCAGCAGGCCGCTGGCGAGCGCAAAGCCGAGCGCCCACTGTTTGAGACCGGTGCTGAACGGCTTCCACGTCGGCAGTAGGGAGCGTTCCAGCTTCATCCAGCGCAGAAACGGCCAGATGAGGACGATGGCGCAGACGAGCACGGCACGGTTGAAGTAGCGGGTGAAGTGGGCGCGCTCGATCTCGGTAAGCAGCCATTTGGCCAGGCCTGTTTCGTTCAGCGTGGAGGCTGAAAGCCAGGCGTGGGCGGTTTTTCCCAGATGAAACAGCGGCGTGGCCAGCAGCGCCCCGCCAAGCATGACGGCGAGAAGGTAGAGCAGGAGTTTCGGCAGGGCAGGGGAACTGCCGGGGTTGGCGGCTTGCATGGGGGCGATACTAGCGCATCCTACGCGCTCTCAAATGACCAAAAACCAAATCCACGAATGGCACGAACGTCTGGAAGACGGCCGCAAGCAGTACATCCGCGCATATTGGAACTCGCGTGAATGGCTATTTCGGGTGGCGCATCCAGACGGCGAGGCGTGGGTGCCCGTAGAGCAGCCCGGGCCGGAACGCTGGTTGGAGCTGCGCGATCTGTTATTCCGCAAGTATCAGCGGAAAAAGCTGCCGTGGAAGTATGTGGTGCAGTTGGACAAGATGCTGGAGGACATGGGCCTCACGCCAGTGGATGCGCTGCCGGATGACGCGTAGCCGTTGCAGGCTTGGTTATTGAGAGCCTGCGTTCGTTTTGATTTCCGCCGTCACTCCACCACCGCAGGCGGCACCAAAACGCATGCCCACCTGCACTTCGGGAAAATGAAACCGGCGTCCAGCGCGCACGCTGCGCCGACGGGACGCGAAACCGAGCACGGCGGCGATGGCGGCTCCGCCAGCGAGCACCGTGAACATGGCGAGCGCGAAACGCTTTTCACCACGCTGAATCCAGAGCGACTGCCGGAGCCGCACACTCTCCATGATCCGCAGTCGGTCGATCCACGAGCGGGTGGCGAGCGCGAGACGTTCATCCAGCGTCAGTTTGGTGTCGTTGAGGATGCGTCGTGTCTCCTGCATGATTTCGACGAGTTCGGCCGCTGGGTAACGTGCCCAAAAATCTGGCGCGAATGACATGGAGCTGCTGCCGCTGGCACGATCAAAGGCCATGAGGACCGCAGGACGTTCGCTGCTCCACGCACGGCGTGTGATTTGGGCCTGCTGCCGCACAGTGACTCCCGCAGGCGCGAAACTGGATGCCGTGATCCAGGCGTCGCACTTTAAATCCTCCTTAAACAGCTTCAGTTCTTGGGCAAGCTGGCGGCGGGTGTCCGCCGAAAGCGCCCGTGTGTCGTCCTGAATCCCATCCGTAGGCTGCGCTAGGCTCCATCCGGCAAATATCAGCCAAAGTCCGGCCAAAGCCGGAATCGAACGAAAAATGGGGAGAGAACCTGTGGCCATCGATACAAACAGTTTGGCTCAAACCTGACCTGCGGGCAACCTCTGGGAAACAGCACCCCTATTATAGTGAGCGTTGGTGGATTCAGGGGCTTGTTTGCGAGGGCTTGTGAAATTTTTCACAAAATCG
>JBDNIB010000490.1:0-8707 GCA_041688535.1 Prosthecobacter sp. | reverse complement strand
GTTTACGAAAAACCTGGCCGCGCGATTCGGCTTCATCCCCAAGCCGCCGGAGCCGCTGCCGCGCATCGTTTCTGATGGCAAAAACGTCTTGCTCGACTCTCACAACGCGGGCGACGAGCCCTTTATGCTGGCGAAAAATTGCCCCGGCATCCCGGTCGTGGTGGACAAAAACCGCGTGATGGCCGGCGCGCATGCGATTCAAAAATTCGGTGCCGATGTGCTCGTGCTCGACGACGGCCTGCAATACCTCAAGCTCAAGCATCGCCACGACATCGTGCTCATTGATAAAACAGCGGCCTTTGGCAATAACGGTTGCCTGCTGCCGCGTGGCACCCTGCGCGAGCCGCCCCGCAGCCTGCTGCGCGCCAGCTACATCTTCATCACGAAGTCCGACGGTGACAGCGAGGACATCATCAAACAAATCCGCCGCTACAACCGTGCCGCCGAGATCATCGAGTGCCGCCATCGCGCGATGTACTTTGAAAACATCCACACCGGCGAGCGCCTGCCGATGGACGGGCTGCGCGACAAATTCGTCGGTGCATTGTCGGGCATCGCCGTGCCGGAGAGTTTCGAAAACGGCCTGCGCCGGCTCGGCGCGAAGGTGGAGGTCATTTCACGCTTCGCCGACCATCACCGCTTTCATGGACCGGAGCTGCATCAGTTCATTGAGCGCTGCGTGCGGCGGGACGTGCATTGCATGGTCACGACGGAGAAAGATTTCGTGCGCTTCCCCAAGCTGCCCGTCGCCGACATCCCGTTTTATTTCATGCGCGTCGAGATCGAGATCAATCGTGGCCGTGACATCTTCGACAAGATGGTGCGGCTCATCGCCGAGCCACGCCGCGTGCCTGCCGGCGTGCTGCCCGCTGATTTCATGGAGGCATCGTGATGAGCGCGGAGAATCCAGCCATCACCGCGTTCCGAGTGCGCAAAGTCAGTGTCGCTGGTGCGGCGAATGAAGTCAGCGATGTCACCGCCCGCGAGGAGCCGCTGGAAATCCGCGTCGAAGGCCGCTCCGTGGCCGTGGTGATGCGCACGCCGGGCCATGATGAGGAACTCGCCACCGGATTTCTCGTCAGCGAAGGCGTAGTGCAGGGGCCGCGTGACATTTTGGAGGTCTCGCAATGCCCCAGCACTGGCAATTCGAAGGGAAACATCGTCGATGTGCTGCTCGGTGGCGCGGTGGTGAACTGGGACTCGCTCACACGGCACGTTTTCAGCGCCTCAAGCTGCGGTTTGTGCGGCAAGACGAGCATCGAGAGCGTCTTTCAACGGTTCCCCGCCGTGCAGGGAGATTGGACGGTCACACCCGCATTAATCGCCAGTTTGCCGGACAAACTTCGCGCTGCGCAGAAGACCTTTGCCCAAACCGGCGGCCTGCATGCCAGCGGTCTGTTTGACCTTGATGGCAATCTGCTCGTGCTGCGCGAGGACGTAGGCCGCCACAACGCGCTCGACAAAATTCTCGGATACGCGCTACAGCGTGGCCTGCTACCGATGGACCGGCACATCTTGCTCGTCAGTGGTCGGGTGTCGTTTGAGATCATCCAAAAGGCGCTCGCAGGCGGCATCGCGCTGGTGGCCGCGATTTCCGCGCCGAGCAGCCTCGCGGTGGAGTTTGCGCAGGAGGCTAATCAAACGCTCATCGGCTTCCTGCGCGGCGAAACGATGAATGTTTACACCCATCCGCAGCGTGTGGAGACGATCTCATGAAACCGGTGCAACTCCTTGTCTTCATCATCTGGGGAGCGCTGTGCTCCTCAATCCTCGTTTATGCCGTCATGCTCAGCGCGATGACGTTTGCGCCAGCACCAGCGGCTCAATCCTCCATGTCCAGCATCATCGCCCTCGCCGCCGGCAGCGCGGCGGCGCTGAGTTTCGTGCTACGCAAGGCGCTGCTCGGCGGCTTCAGCAGCGGCAAGCTCACGCTGGATGATCCCGCGCATCGCGGCCGGTTCGTGGCAGGCAACATCGTGGTCTTCGCGCTCAGTGAAGGCGTGGGCGCGCTCGGCTTCGTCAATGGCATCACATCCAACGGGAAAAGCGATGCCTGGATGCCTTATCTCGGTCTGGCGCTGATTTTGATGCTGCTGCACATCCCGCTGCCATCGCGGTTCAAGTCTGCGTCATGAACGGCTACTTCGACCACAACGCCACCACGCCGCTGCATCCCGCCGCACGCGAGGCGTGGCTGCGGGCCAGTGAAAAGCACTGGTGCAATCCGTCGAGCCTGTATCGCGATGCCGGACTCGCCAGCCAGCAGCTTGAAGCTGCGCGGGAACGACTTGGCACACTGATTGGCGCGGAGGCGGAGCGCATTGTGCTCACGAGCGGTGCGACGGAGTCGAACAACGCCTTGTTTGCGGATCAGCTGGTGGCGATCTCCGCCATTGAACATCCGAGCGTGCGCATGTCAGCACGCAACGCGATTGATTTGCCAGTGAATGCCGATGGTGTGGTCGAACCGGATGCGGTGATGACGTTGATCGCAGCGCAACGACCCGCGCTCGTTTCCGTGATGGCCGCGAACAATGAAAGCGGTGCGTTGCAGCCCTGGCGTGAGATCGCCGCGCTATGTCGAGAGCAAGG
Organism: Prosthecobacter sp.; assembly: GCA_041688535.1. Lineage (GTDB taxonomy): Bacteria > Verrucomicrobiota > Verrucomicrobiia > Verrucomicrobiales > Verrucomicrobiaceae > Prosthecobacter. Next base: position 6,115 of record JBDNIB010000490.1, on the reverse strand, counting down.
CGTGCTGTTTCACACCGACGCGGCGCAGTGGATCGGCAAGCTCGATGCCACCAGCCTCGGCGAATGCGATTTCATCACCGGCAGCGCCCACAAATTCGGCGGACCGAAAGGCTGCGGGTTTCTGGTGCTCCCTGCGGAGGATTCGCGGCTGAATTTCATTCGCGGCGGCCCGCAGGAAAGCGGCCGCAGAGCGGGAACGGAGAATTATCCGGCGATTGAGGCGATGGTGTCGGCCCTGGAGGCGCTGACGCCGCGTTTGGCCGAAATCGAAACCGCGCAAAGCTTGCGGCGCGATGCTTTCATTGCCGCGATGCGCGCGCGCTTTGACAATCTGCGCGTCATCAGTGAAGCCGCGCCCCGACTCTGGAACACCGTGCTGATGGTGATGCCTGCGCATGACAATTTGAAATGGCTCACGCGGCTGTCGCGGCGCGGGTTCAGCATCTCGACTGGTTCGGCGTGCAGTTCGGGCAAAGAAGGTTCTTCGGTCGTGGTGACAGCCCTGGGCGCTAGCGCGGAGGAATTGAAACGCGTGGTTCGCATCAGCAGCGGTTGGGACACGAGCGCAGAGGACTGGCAGGCACTCGCTGCGGCATTCGGCGAGGTTTTTAACGAGCTGAACCAGGGCGGCAGGCCGCAGTAGGCGGTTGCTCCATGTCAGATCATGCTTACTCTCGCCGCCATGAACTGGCGGGGCATTCTCATCGTCGCAGTCATGACTGGCACCGCCGCTTCGGCGCGTGAATGGCGTAGCGTCGATGGCTCGCGCACGGTGGAGGCGGAGTTTGCGGGACTGAAGGAGGGCAAACTGCTGCTGAAGACCAGGGACGGCAAAGCGACCGTATTTCCGGCGAACATCTTCTCCAACGAAGACCAGCAATTCGCGAAACAGGCCCAGGTGACGCTGGAGACGGCGGTGAAGGCCGGGGCGCTGAACCTGCAGGTGGACCAAGTTCTCCAGGAAGGAACCCTGTGCCGCGTGATTACCGAAGTGCTGGGGCAGAAGGGCATCTGGACGGCCTCTGGCTCGCCGTTCCTGATGCTGTCGAGCGCCGACATCGCGACGGAACGCGGCACGAACGTGCTGGCCCGGACGCTGTATCATGCGGGATCGCGGACGCTGCAGGCGCTCGACGGCACGCAATCGCTGATCCAAGCCTACAGCCTGTCACTGGATGAGGCGGTGACTGCGGCACTGCAAATCCAGGCGGTGAGTGGTGGCGATCCGGCACAGCAGGCTCCGCTCATCGTCGAACCCGCGATGGAGAAAATCATCGTGCGCGGCCTGGGCCTGCCGATTGGAAAGGGTTATTTCATCACGGATGTGGCCTTTGCAGAAGGTAGCCATCCGGTGGCCATTCATCACGAGGGCAAAGATCTGCCAGCGACCGTGGTCAAGCGTGACACCAAGCGCGGCCTAGCGCTGCTGCAGTGTCCGGGCGTCGGGGTGAATGCCGGCACGTTCGTCTCCCGTGGGCAGGCGGAGTTCGGGCAGAGCATCTATGTGGCCTCGGTGACGCTAAACTCCACCCGCAAGAGCCTGGAGCCGGTGACACTGACGACCGGGATCGTGGGCCGGCTGATCGACACCACGCGCTTTCAGCATGATGCCCCGCTGGTGCCGGATGCCATCGGCGGCTTTGTGCTGAGTGATCGACTGGAGGTGCTGGGCGTGTTCTTTTCGCCCGAGACCCGCATCGTGGGGAAGCCGGCCCCTGCCAGCGGCGCACTTGCGCCACGCGGCATCACCGAATGCCACCGCAGCGAGTTGCTGGAGCAAATGCTGAGCGGAGACGCGCAAGGCAAGCGGCTGCCCGGAGTGCCTGAGCTGCGGCGCGGCAGCATCGCCGGTGACAAACAATCTGCCGCCGACCTGCTGCGCAAAGGCTGCGTGCTGGTGGTTTCATCCCGTGAGATCGCGAAGACTCCGCCAGCAGCGAAAACCGCCGGTGGAGCCATGCCACCTGGAGCCGCCACCGGCTGGAGCCTGAGCAAGTCAGGCACCCGGCACAATGCCAACTGCCGCTATTTCAACGCGGGCACTCCTTGTCAGGCAGCGGATGGGAAAGCGTGCAAGGTCTGCGGCGGGTGAGCTGCCAAGTCGTGTTTGAAAACCTGTTTGGGAGTCGCCGAGCGGCGAACATGCGGTAGCCCGGCCTTGAAAGGCCGGGCTACGAGACGATTGCCGCTTTGCGGCAGTGAAACAACGGCATGCTTTCGACCACCGCTTACTTTTCCGCCCGCGGTTTGATCAAAAGTACAAGGAACAGCGAGAACACGCACACCATAGCGAAGACGCCGAAGATGATATTCAGCGGCACTTGGCGGTCGGTCATCCTGCCGAAGCCCCAGTCAGCCAGGCCGCCGCACAGCATGCTGACGAAGTTCATGATGCCGTAACCGGTGGCGCGCATGTGGGGCCGCGCGATCTGGCTGAGGATGGGCATGTTGTTGCAGTCAAAGAAACCCCAACCGACGCCAAACAGCACCAGCGACGCGATGGCGAGGCTGAAGGAGTTCAGTGCGGGCGCATTACCCACGCCGAACATCGCGGGAACAATGAGCATCATGCCGATGGCGCTCACATAGATGCGCCCACGGTCGCTTTTGCGCATCCAGCGATCCGCCAGCCAGCCACCGAAAATCGCAGAAATCAGCGCCGAGCCCTGCCAGTAGAGCGAGGCAGACACGCCGGCCTTACCCTGGCTGATGTTGAAGGCTTTTTGCAGGATCGCTGGCATCCAGTCGCGCACTACCCAGGCGGCGAGCGCGGGCAGCGTGAAATAGAGCACGAGCAGGATGAAATTGCGGTTCAGCAGCAGCTCGCCGATCGGACCGCCGCGCGCAGCGGGATCACGCGCCGCTTGGGTGTCCACCTGACGTGGCACATCACGCAGCAGGAACAGCAGCGGGATGGCGTAGAGGATGCCTGCCAGCCCGGTGAAGTCGAACATGAAGCGCCAGCCGAGGTCCGGCGCATCCGCCACGAAGCCCGCGAAGCCGCCGACCATCACGCCGCAATAAATGCCCATCTGATGCACACCAATCGCGCGTGAACGCGTGCCCGAGGTGTGGTAGTCGGCGATCAGGGCCAACGCCGCCGGGATGTAAAATGCCTCGCTGATGCCCATGGCCGTACGCGCCCAATACAGCTCCTGAAAACTGCCCACATGTCCGGTGAGCCAAGTGATGAGCGACCAGACGAACAGGCTGCCGCAGATCGTGAGCTTCCGGCTGAAACGATCCGCGATGTAGCCGCCGATGGGGCTGCAAATGGCATACACCCACTTGAACGACGCCAGCATGTGCCCCCAGTTCTCCTCGCTGCCGATGTCCGGGATGTCCCCCATCACGGACACCTTCATCGAGGCGATCATCTGCCGGTCCAGGTAGTTCAGCAGCGCCACCGGAAACAGCAGGCCCACGACCAGCCAGGCACGGCGCATGAAGGTGGGCGAGACGGAATCAGTCGGAGCGGATGGCATCACGCCATTAATCACAGCCCATCTCCCACGAAAAGCCTGAATTCATGCCCAACCTTGATGCGGAGATGATCAAAGCTGTGGTTGCTTCCACCATGCGGTTCCGAAGGCGCGGCTCGAACCATTCACGTCTGATCGATTCCAAAGTCCATCCGATTCACGCCATGCACCCACGGGTGCGTCTGATGCACCTGCGGGTTCACAGTCTCAGCCCATGGGCTGGGCGACCAGACCGTGGGTTTTGGCTGAAACCTGCGTGGGTAAAGTGGATGCACCCGGAGGTGGATGGCGTGGGCCTGTGGGTGGATGGCGTGGACCTGTGGGTGGAGTGCTTGCACCTGCGGGCTGAGTCAGCCAACTCACGGGTTGGTGGGATAATCCCGTGGGTTTTATCTGCAACCCTCGAAGTCTGGCGCGGTGAACCCGTGGGCTGACGTGATGAACTCACAGGTTGATAGAACCAACCCTGGAGTTCGTGCGATTTACCCGAAGGTGGATGGCGTGAAACCGTGGTCGGAGGCGGGGAACCCACGGGGCGGGGCGGAAAATTCGGGGATTTTGACGATTGGGCGGCAGGGGCGTCATTTTGGGCTTGGCTTTCGTCCGTTTGTTTTGCAGAATCCCGGTCAGAACCCAGCAACCCAGATGCGACACCGCACGCTCCATAGCAACGCCGACGGAATCATCAGCCCTGATGAGGGCGGGAGACTGGATGCACGCATCCTCTCGACCTGCCTCCCCATGTTCCGCGCGCGATGCCCGTACCGCTGCCGCCCTGACAACTGAAAGGAACCTGAACGATGGACTTCATGCCCGACCAACGCGCCGAACGCTTCCAGTGGTGGATGAGCATCCGCGACCACATCGAGACCGAGGGGCCCAAGTTTGACCTCGCGCCAGCGGAGATCGCCGCCGCCAAGGCCTGTGCAGCCAATCAGGTGGCGAAAATGGAGGCGACCAACGCTGCGCAGGCGGCGATCGACGGGGCACGCGCGGCGGAGAAGAGCGACACGGCCAGCAACGAGCAGATGATCCGGGGGAAGATCCGCAACTGGAAGACGCTGCCCGGTTTCCCGGCCTCCGGCACCGAGGCCCGGCTGGCGCTGAAGGGCAAGGAGCCCCCGTTCAATCCTGCGGCGTTCAAGTCGGTGATCCGGGTCACCATCTTCGGCAACAAGATCAAACTGGACTTCACCAAGGGCCGAATGAATGCGGTGAACGTGTACGGCCGCCTGCGCGGAACGGCGGCATGGACGAAGCTGGGCATGGACTCGGCGAGCCCTTTCTATGACACCCGCCCGCTGGCGCAGCCCGGCGTGCCTGAGGTGCGCGAATACATGGTGCGCGGCGTCCTTGATGACCTGGAAACCGGTCAGGACAGTGACATCGCGTTCATCACCTTCGGCGGGTGATTTCACCGCCAGACGGGGGCGCGGGTACTCCTGCCCGCCTCTTGAATCTTCGCGGCGTCACCGCCATTTGAATGAAGCGGAGAAGAGTCTCCGCGCTCCCTTCTTGCTGCCTGCGGCACTCCACGCTAACAAACGCGTATGCCCCTCAACCTTCCCAAGTGGTTCGATCTCCACACGCACTTCCGCCAAGGCCCGGCGGTGGCCTCGTATGTCCAGGCACACCTCGACATGGGCTGCGCGGGGGCGCTGGCGATGCCGAACACGCTGCCGCCGGTGTCGCGGGTTTCAGGGGCGGCGCTGAGCGCTGGCTGGTCAATTGAGAGCTACTCGGCCGATCTGCGTGCGGCGGGTGCAGATGCCTTTGAGCAGCTCATCGTGCCGCTTTATCTCACGCGGCAGACCACGGCCGCGATGATCCGCAAGGGCGCGGCCTCGGGACTGCTACGCGCCTGCAAATACTATCCGCCGCACGGTACGACGAATGCCGAGCATGGCATGCCGATGGATGATCTGATCGACGGCGAAGTATTCAAAGCCATGGAGGAGTGCGGCATCGTGCTCTGCATCCACGGCGAGCAGCACGCACTGAGCGGGCCGGATTACCTCGACGCGCAGCAGAATGCGGAAACACGATTTTACACCGAGCGCATGCCACGGCTCATCGCTGCGCATCCGAAACTGCGCATCGTGTGCGAGCACATCACGACGCGCACGGCAGCGGAGTTTGTGGAGGATGCGCCGAATCATGTGGGGGCGACGATCACGCCGCAGCATTTGCTCTACACGCTGGGGCATCTGATTCAGGGGCTGAAATACCATCTTTACTGTCTGCCCATCGTAAAGTTTCAGGATGATCGTGCGGCTTTGAGGAATGCGGTGACGACGACTGGACAAACCAAGTTCTTCGCGGGCACGGACAGCGCCCCGCACACGACCAAGGCGACCGCCTGCGGCTGCGCGGCGGGTTGCTTCACTGGCGGCTGCGCACCGCAGCTCTATGCGATGGCATTTGAAGAAACGGGTGTCGATCTCGGCACGGCCGAAGGTCAGGCCCTCTTCGAGCGCTTCCTCTGCCTCAATGGCCCTGTTTTCTACGGTTTCCCGGCCTCCACGCAGCGCTTCCAGATGGAAAAGGCTGCCTCGCAGACAGTAGTGCTCGAAACGCCCGCCGGACCCGTCACGCCACTACCGACAGGCATGGGCATGGGGCTGACGTGGCGG